>CAYOJD010000100.1:1333-11584 GCA_964404205.1 uncultured Prolixibacteraceae bacterium | reverse complement strand
CCTATCTCTTTCCATTTTTTCTGTAAAGCTATAAGTTTATCGGTTGTGGCTTTCCAGTCGTCGCTATCTTTCAGTTTTTCGGCTTGTTCGCAAATTTCAACTTTAAGTGCCATATTGCCGGTAAGTTGCTCTTTGCTCTTGTTCCAAAATGTCCTTTTGCTTTGGAAGAATGCGTCGTTGGCGGCCCTGAATCTTTCCCAGATTTTTGCATTCTCCTTACGTGGTCCATAACCGGTTTTTTTCCACTCTTCCTGTAGCGCAATTACTTTTTCGGTAACATCGTTCCATTCGCGTGGATTGTCAGAAACGAAACCGGCAAGTTCTTCAGCTTTTTCGCACAACTCCACTTTTTTCTGAAGCTGTTCTTTCTGGGTGTTTCGTTCGACTTCGTAAAATTGCTGGTATCTCTTGTTTATGATAGCTGTAGCGGCTTTGAATTTGTCCCAGAGCAACTGTTTCTGCTCACGTGGAACAGGGCCAATTTCGCGCCATGCTTCGTGAAGTTTTTGCAACTCTTTGAAAGAAGTCTGTGCATCATTTTCATTGGCCGCAATTTCTTCGGCTTTCTGACACAATTCATTTTTCAACTCCAGATTGCGCCGCAAATCGAGGTCTCTGAGTTCGCGGTTTATTTTGACAAAGTCGTAGAAAAGCTCAACCTGATAGTGGTATGTTTCCCATAAATCTTTGACTTTGTTTTGCGGAACCTGACCTATGGCTTTCCATCGGTTTTGCAATTCGTTAAATTCCGGGAAAGTATTGTTAAGCGATTCGTCGTTTTTGACTAACGCTTTCAACTCTTCGATGATGGCAACCTTTTTATGATAATTTTCCTCTTTTACCGCTTCCTGCTTTTTGTTTTGCTCGTAGCGCAGGTTTCGATATTCTTTGAAAAGGTCTTTTAATTCCTGTTCGTTCGGATCGCTTTCAGGAACAAAGAGTACTTCGTCGTGGCCTTCGGCAATATAAGCCTCTTTCTGGGCTGCGATTTCCTGATTCCTTAATTTATAATAACACGATTTGATGGCTTCGGCATGTAACCTGACTTCTTCAACTGCAAGTTCGCCGATAAGACGACGCAAGGTGTTGATTAATTGTGGTTTATTGTACGAAGAGTAGTCGTGGACCGGCTCACCCTGTTCGGTGTGTTCGTCACTGAAAAGATCATCATCCAAATCCTCTTCCGGATGTTCAAACGGCACCTCATCGTGCAGTTCGGGAGTTTCTTCGCTTTCTGCAGCCTCAACAGGGGTGCTGTCAGACAACCCAACAACTTCATTATCTTCAGGTTGTTGTGTTGTTTCTTCTGCGGGGTTCTCCGTGTTCAATTCAGGTTCACCGGTTTGAGGTGTTACTTCTTCATTCTCCGGTTCGGTTTGTGCCGAAATGTTTTCAATTTCAGGCTCAACGGATGCAGCGGTCTTTTTTACTTCGTTGGATTCCATTGGTCTCTTAAGTTGCGGCCATTACAGCCAGGATGTATAAACGTTTATTATTCTGCACGAAAATAGGCATTTACAACTTAATCCTCAAACCTTTCCGATAGATATTTTGGCTGGCAAACAAAAAGGGATGACATTTCGTTTTTGCCATCCCTTTTAACTAACAGATATCCCGTGATATATCAGCTTATTCAATCACAATTGTTTTTGGTTCTCTACTCTTTTCTTCCTCTTTCTTGGGAATCGAAATACGCAGAATACCGTTTGAAAAGGATGCTGAAATCAATTCTGTGTTCAGTTTGTCGGAAACGGTAAATCTTTTTTCGAACGGCGATGGAGCAAAAGCCTGCGATATGACTTTCAGGTCATCGTTCTTTTTTTCTGCCGGATTCCCGGTAACTATCAGTTTATTTTGTTCAACACTGATATTGATTTCCTCTTTCGAAAGGCCTGGGATAACCATATCTACCAAAAAACTTTCGTTGTTTTCGAAAATATTGGTTTGTGGTTGATAATTAATCAGATTGGCATTTTGCAGGTTCCAATTGCGGTGGTCCCATTCATGGCGCACTGCGGGCGAATAAAAACGTATCATGTTCATAATCAAAATTTTTGTTGTTCAACTTAATTGTTTACGCCTTTCATATCACAATTGATGTACCAAAGCATATTTTGTAAAAAATTTATGACATTATGGCTTGTTTTGATGATTCCAATCTGCCAAAATGACTTAGTTAGCTAGAATAAAACTGATATTATTGAAAGAATTGATTGAGAATTATACTTTTGCGCAAAAATACAGAACATGCGCATCGATATTCTCACTGTCGTTCCCGAGCTGCTCGAAAGCCCATTCAATCATTCAATTCTGAAAAGGGCTAGAGATAAAGGGCTTGCCGAAATATTTATCCACAATATCCGCGACTGGGCAACCGATAAACACAAGCGGGTCGATGATTATGCATTCAGTAAAGGGGCTGGAATGGTGATGGCTATCGAACCAATCGACCGCGCCATAAGTGAGCTTAAATCGCAGCGCAATTATGATGAAGTCATTTTTTTAACGCCCGATGCCAAACGTTTCGAACAACGCGATGCCAATATCCTGTCGATGAAGGGAAACCTGATTATCCTTTGCGGCCATTATAAAGGTATCGATCAGCGTGTTCGTGATCATCTGATTACGCTTGAATATTCGATAGGCGATTATGTGCTTACCGGTGGCGAACTGGCTGCTGCAATTGTTGCCGATGCGGTTGTACGGCTTATTCCGGGCGTACTTTCTGATGAAACTTCGGCGCTAACCGATTCATTTCAGGATGGATTACTGACTCCGCCTGTTTACACCCGGCCTGCCGAATATAAAGGGTGGAAAGTGCCCGAAATTCTGCTTTCGGGAAACGACCAGATGGTGGAAGAGTGGAAAATGGAACAGGCCATTGAACGGACCAAACGTATCCGTCCCGATTTGCTGGATAAATTTTGACTATCGCTGACAAATATTTTTGTACGGACAGTTATTGCAGTTTTCGGTTAAAATTGTCTGACAGAATGGGGTTTGGCTGTCAAAAATCTCTTCAAGCAGCTTGGCCAGCATTTCCGAAAACGAAACTTCAACCGTGCTGTATTTCAGTTTGTCTGTTCCTGTTTCTTTCAGCACCAGATGCGGCTGATAGTTCTCCTTCAGCATATCGCGTAATCCGTAAATGGCTGGAACTATTTCGTTTTCAAATCGATAATTTTGCTTCATCATATAGCAATATACCAGTGTTTGAAATGCGGCTTTATTTCTGGTTTTTAATTCGCAATTAAACAAGTCGGCCAGCATATTTACCTTCAAATCTGTCTTGCCAGTCTTATAATCAGCAATCTCAATTGTATCGTTAAAGCGGTTTACCCGGTCAATAATTCCGCCTATGGTTACTTGTTGCTGATCGTTCATCCGAACTTTTGCCGACATTTTCATCTCAATGCCCGTCAGTTCAAACGGGGCGCGGCTACCATCGAAGCGGATAATCCCCACTACATATTTCTTAACCATTTGATACACCAACCAGTTTTGCCCCGAAAACTCAACCGGTTCGTCAGATCGCAGGTTCTTAAAATAATGGATCCTGAAAGCCGAAATCAATGTTTGTTCGATTTGGTCGATATCATTCAGCAAATTTTCAAGATGCCCCAACTGGATTTCTTTTCCGAGAAATGGTCGGTACAAATGCTCCATCGTATGGTGGACAACCAAACCAAAAACACGCGGATCAATCTCCTCTGCTACTTCGTCGGGTTCACGTATGCCGGCAACATAGTTAAAATAGAAGCGGAGAGGGCAGGTGAGGTATTTGTCGAGTGCACTGGGCGACAGCATTTTTTCTCCGGTTACCCATTTTTGCATGATTGATATCACCTTTTCATCCTTCGCTACCTGGATTGGTTTAATTTCAATCTGCCCCATATTGTAACTTGCACTTGTTTCCTGAATCGGAATTCCTGATTCGGTTTGAAGCTGATAAATGAACCGGCTTTTTTCGCCGGTAGAAAGCCCGTCGCTCCCCGAATTGTAGACAAAAGTGATATGCCCGGCTCTCTGTAAGAGCCTGTAGAAGTAATAGGCATACATCGCATTTTGCTCTTCGACGGTTGGCAAGCCAAATCCCCGTCGGAGGTTATAAGGAATGAAACTTGAACCGGGATTCGAACGGGGCATGATACCATCGTTCATCGACAGAAAAATAAGATTCTGAAAATCCAGTGTACGGGTTTCAAGTATCCCCATCACCTGCAGGCCCTTAAGTGGTTCACCCTCAAAAGGGACACTAATCCCCGTCAAATATTCATTGATAAACCTAAATAGTGTATCGCGGGTAATAAAATTCTTTTCACCCAAAATCTTGAACCCTTCTTCAAATATGTTGTTTTTCAGGTTGTTAATTATTGTATAGGCCTGATAGATATATTCCTTAAAAATAGCCGCATTTTTCAGGGTTTCGTTTTGCTCCCAAAGCCGATAGAGTTCGTTCAATATATCCTGAAAGTAGTCAGGCAGACGAACAACATCTGAAATCGTATTGAAAACAAGGGCGAAGAGTTTGTTGTGGTGAAGTTGATTCTCCTCGAAATAGACGGCATTGTTTCGGATAATCTTCTCAGAAAGGGTTTTCGCCAGCTCTGGAAAAATCGAGGCCACCATTTGATGATTCACAATAGCCGATACATTCTTACAGTAAAACAGCTTTTTGGTCGTATTGCCATTCTGTTGAAGCTCAATCAGCTGAGCAATTAAGCTGAAAAGAGGCGATATCTTCAGCGGCAAACCCATGGTAATATTGATGTTGTCGATATTCTCGGGGATGGCAGAAATAACAGGGAGCAAAAGCTCTTCATCGCAAAGCACGATGGCTGTATCGTCGAACCGAAAGTTGTGGTCATTGCGTTGCAACAGTTTTTTTGAAACAATTTGTGCCTGACCTGTTTGAGAGGGAATACCAATTGTTTGTATCGCTTTGGACTGATCTTTCAGTCCATTTGTTGAATAGGGAGTGGATTTCTGCGGAAATTTCAGCAGGTTGTCGCGCATGAACCATCCGGCTTCCTGCAATTTATCGTCGAGATAATAATGGTCGTAATCCCAGTAAAATTGCGCTTTACCTACCTCTTTCAAATACAAAAAGAGCTTTTCTTCGCAACGATTGAGGGCATTAAAGCCTGCAAAAACAAAATTTCGTTCAGCAATATAGGCAGGTTGTTGCAATTTGAGGTTTTCGGTTACCTCGCGGAACAACATTCCTTCGTAAGCTAACTTCTCCTCTTTCAATTGCTGTTTGAAGGTGATGTAGATAGCTTGCAGTTCCTTCCACAGTTTGATAAATTCCCGTTGACCCGATGATTTTTCTTCATTTTCAAGGCTTTTCCAGAAAGCTTCAATTCTGGCTTTGTCCTCAGGCCTGAAACTGCTGAACCGCTCTTCAATTTCTTTCAGTTGGGTAATGTTGGCAAACAGGCTTTCGGCATCGGCCATATATTTGTCAACCTGGTCAAAATCGCTGATAATCATATCGCCCCAGAAATAGAACTCGTCGAATGTTTCACGGGTATGGGTTAAATCACGATAGACTTTGTAGAGCCTGAAAATCAGGTTAAGCTTGTCGGGCACATAAAGATCCGATAACCCTGAAAACAATTCGTTGATTGAAATGATTTCGGGTGCAAATACTGGCTTGTCAATCAATGCGTTGAGATAATCCGTAAAAAAAAGGCCGGCACGGCGGTTCGGAAAAACGATAGTCTGCCCGGCTATCGTATGACTGTATTGTTTCCAGAGATCGGTTGCAATTTGTTTCAGAAATCCTTCCATGGTTAACGGTTCTATGTCTCAGGTAAATTTTAGCAAAAAATTAAACGTTAAAATTGCAGTTTTTTTCGATTAAATCAGCTCAATCGGCGACTCATTTCATCAATTATAAGTATGCCTTTGGGTGCCCCGAAATTGTTTCAACTCCGCGTCAACTCCCCGTCAGGTCGCCCCGACTAGGGATGAAGTGGGGAGCTGGTTCCTGTTTGATGCCGGTTTTTTCTATCTTTGCTCCCGGCTGAATTAATAACAGACTGGTTTGTAAAAGGGCTCAAAACCATTATTCCCCAATAACCAACAGTGCCTAAAATAAATGGGTATTCCCTACTGTTATATTGAACTTATTGCACGATTAATTTGTAATATAGCTGAAACCAGAAAACTTTGTATCGAATTATGGATAAATTCTCCTTGGTAGGAAATCACGAAATTGCTGCAGTCGAAGCGATGTATCAGGCTTATTTACAGAATCCTGATAGCGTCGATAGTACCTGGCAAAACTTTTTTGCCGGTTTCGAACTGGCACGTAAATCCTATTCGCCCGGAAAAATCACGGAATTTGATAATGCCCAAATTAACAAAGAATTCAATATTCTAAACTTAATCAATGGCTATCGACAGCGCGGACATCTGTTTACACGTACCAATCCGGTAAGAAAGCGCAGGCAATATTCGCCCACGCTCGACTATACCAACTTTGGCCTCGAAGCCTCCGACCTCGATACCGTATTTCAGGCTGGGACTGAAATTGGAATTGGCCCGGCTACGCTAAAAGAGATTATTGCCCATTTGGAGTTAACTTATTGCGAGTCGATAGGTGCCGAATTTTTGTATATGCGCCATCCTGAGTTGATAAACTGGCTGAAAACAAGGATGGAAAAAACCCGTAACCGTCAGGATTTTACTTCCGAAGAGCGCCGTCATATTTTTTATCATTTAAAGATTGCCGTTGGTTTTGAGAGCTATATCCACAAAAAATTTGTTGGAGCCAAACGCTTTTCTCTCGAAGGGACCGAAGCATTAATCCCGGCTCTCGACTCGATTATTGGCTACGGTGCCCGTCTGGGAATCGACGAATTTGTGATTGGGATGGCCCATCGCGGAAGGTTGAACGTGCTGGCCAATATTCTCGAGAAGCCCTATCAGAATATTTTTAAGGAATTTTACGGGACCGACTACGAAGAAGGAATTTCTCTGGGCGATGTAAAATATCACCTTGGGTTTGAGAACGAGGTGGTTACCGATGAAGGTAAAAAGGTGAAGGTGAGCTTAATTCCCAACCCTTCGCATCTCGAAACCGTTGCGCCGCTGGTCGAAGGGATGAGCCGCTCGCGAATTGAGCACACTTTCGGAAGCGATTTCAGCAAAGTGGCCCCCATTGTCATTCATGGTGATGCAGCCATTGCAGGCCAGGGAGTTGTATACGAGGTCGTGCAGATGGCCCAGCTCCCCGGGTACAAAACCGGTGGTACCATTCATATTGTGGTCAACAATCAGGTTGGTTTTACAACCGATTACCTTGAAGCCCGTTCAAGTACATATTGTACTGATATTGCAAAGGTTACACGTAGTCCTGTGTTTCATATCAATGGTGACGATGTCGAAGCCATCATTTTTACGGTCCGCATGGCACTCGAATTTCGCCAACAGTTTCAATCGGATGTATTTATTGATATTCTTTCATATCGTAAATATGGCCACAACGAGGGAGATGAACCCCGTTTTACCCAGCCGTTGTTATATAAAGCAATCGCCCGGCATCCTAATCCTCGTGATATTTATGCAGCGAAACTGATTGAAGCAGGGGTTTTTACAGCCGATGAAGTTACAGCCGAGATTGATGCATTCGACCAACTGCTTGAACAGAAATATGAAGAAAGCAAAAGTATTGAGAAGCTAAAAATTAAAACTTTTTTGGTTGATGAATATAAACAGTATCGTTTCCCTGAACCGTGCGAAGTGATTGAGACACCTTCGGCAGTCTCGGAAACGGAGTTGTTCAAAGTGGCCGAACGGATTAACCATATTCCATCAGACAAAAAATTCTTTAGTAAGATAGTAAAACTGGTTGATGACCGAAAAGCATTGATTGCCGATAAAAAGGTCGATTGGGCACTTGGCGAGTTACTGGCATACGGAACATTGTTAACCGAAGGGGTTCCGGTTCGTTTGAGCGGACAGGATAGCCAACGGGGTACTTTTTCGCACCGTCATGCTGCTATTGTTCAGGAAGATACCGGAGAGAAGTATTTTCCGTTGCAATATGTTTCCGATAATCAGGCGCCATTTTCCGTTTATAACTCACCACTGAACGAATATGGTGTGATGGGTTACGAATATGGTTATGCAATGGCCTATCCTAAAGGGTTGACGATTTGGGAGGCCCAGTTTGGCGATTTTAGTAATGTGGCCCAGGTTATTATTGACCAGTATATAACATCGGCCGGCGAGAAGTGGGGATTGATGAATGGTTTAGTTCTGATGCTACCGCATGGATACGAAGGACAGGGACCCGAACATTCTAGTGCAAGAATCGAACGTTACCTGTCTCTTTGCGCCAATTATAATGTACATGTGATGAATCCCACCACACCGGCCAATCTTTTTCACATGCTACGACGTCAGGTGCTTGGCGATATCAGGATTCCGATGGTTGTATTTACCCCGAAAAGTTTGCTGCGTCACCCGTTGGTCATTTCACCCATCGAAAACCTTGTTTCCGGCCACTTTATGGAGGTAATCCCGGACAACGAAGTATCGGATGGTCATGCAAAAACGGTAGTATTTACAACTGGTAAAATTTACTATGAGTTGCTTGAACGGCGAAATAAGCTTTCGAGAAAAGATGTAGCTTTCATTCGGGTTGAACAGCTATTTCCATTTCCTGCCGAGACAATTCGGAAGATAATTTATGATAATCCACAGTCAGTCCGGTTTTTATGGGTGCAGGACGAGCCTGCCAACATGGGTGCATGGCCATTTATTTCCCGTAAGTTCCCTGAACTGAAACTGGAGCTGGTAAGCCGTCCGGAAAGTGCAAGTCCGGCTGCGGGTCTGCTCGAAAAACATAAACGCAGGTTGGAGCGTATCCTGGAGGTGGTTTTTAGCTAGTTTTTACAGATAAAATCAGACAAAATTTAACGATATGGTTGTTGAAATAAAAGTGCCTTCGCCTGGAGAGTCGATTTCGGAAGTTGAAATTGGGAAATGGCTTGTCAGCGATGGGGCATGGGTAAAAAAAGGTCAGGAAATAGCCGAAATTGAATCAGATAAGGCTACACTTTCGCTGATTGCTGAAGCCGATGGTGTAGTAAAGATTTTGGTAGCCGAAGGGGCCAAATGCGCGGTGGGTACCGTTGCTTGTACTATCGATTCGGCATTGGTTGCCGACCTGTCGGTTAAGCCTGTAGTGAATCAGGTTGTTGAAACACAAAAGGGAGAGGAGCTGCCGGTTGCCGCTGAATCAAAGCGAGTACTAAAGCCAATTGAACCTTCAGCGCCTCAGATAAAAATGACTCCCGCAGCCAAAGCGGTAATGGAAGAGGAGGGACTTTCGGTCGATGATGTAATTGCAGGTTTGAAACGCTTGACCCGTCAGGATGTTGAACGTGCAAAATCAGCCCTTTCGGCTTCGATCGTTCCTGAACAGAGAGCAATTAGCCGTGACGAAGCGCGTGTGGCAATGTCGCCGCTGAGGCGAAAATTAAGTCAACGCCTGGTAGCTGTGAAGAACGAAACGGCTATGCTTACCACTTTCAACGAGATAGATATGAGCTACCTAATGGCGCTGCGCAAAGATTACCAGCAATCGTTTGTCGACAAACATGGAGTGAAGCTCGGGTTTATGTCGTTCTTTACCAAAGCGGTAAGTGTGGCGCTTGGTCAGCATCCGGCAGTCAACTCGATGATTGACGGCGAGGAGATTGTTACACCTGCTTATCACGATATTGGTATTGCGGTACAAACCCCCAAAGGGTTGATGGTTCCTATTGTTCGAAATTCCGAAAGCAAAAGTGTTGCCGACATTGAAAAGGAAATCAAAGCGTTGGCAGATAAGGCCAGAGATAAGCGGTTGTCGGTCCCTGAGATGACTGGAGGAACTTTTACTATTACCAACGGCGGTGTTTTTGGTTCGTTAATGTCGACCCCAATTATTAATCCTCCGCAAAGTGCGATTCTTGGAATGCACAGCATCAAAGAACGGCCTGTAGCTGTCAATGGCAAGGTTGAAATCAGGCCGATGATGTATGTTGCCCTTTCGTACGATCACCGTATCATCGACGGAAAGGATTCTGTCGGATTTCTGGTTAAGGTGAAGGAGCTGATTGAGAACCCATCGAAACTGCTATTCGAAGGTAAAACTGTCGAGGAAATTCTGCTTGGTTTATAAAGATTGAATTAAGCTAAAAAAGAGATTACTGTAAAGTATGATGACCATCTTAATGACAAAGCAAAAAGAAG
>CAYOJD010000100.1:0-1323 GCA_964404205.1 uncultured Prolixibacteraceae bacterium | reverse complement strand
GTAATCTCTTTTTTGTGTGATCAATCGAAGGTGAATTATTCAATTACTTCAGTCCAGTTGTGGATATCTGGTTCAGTTCCATATTGGATGCCACGAAGTTTCTCGTACAACTGTACGCTTACTTTACCGGGTTCAGTACCAAACACATACTCTTTGTCTAAATCAGCATCGTAGATTCGCTTGATTGGAGAAATAACTGCAGCTGTACCACAGGCTCCAACTTCTTCGAAACTGGCAAGTTCATCAATTTCGATTTGCCGTTCTTCTACCGTCAAACCCATATCCCTGGCCAGCTGGCGCAAACTCATATTGGTAATCGATGGCAGAATGGAGGAGCTTTTGGGAGTGACATAAGTATTGTTTTTTATCCCGAAGAAATTGGCCGGGCCACATTCATCGAGATATTTCTTCTCTTTGGCATCGAGGTACAGAACGGCCGAGAACCCATTGGAATGGGCACGATCGCCTGCAACCAGACTGGCAGCATAATTTCCCCCCACTTTTATTCTTCCCGTTCCAAGCGGTGCTGCACGATCGTATTCGCGGTAGATAGCCAAATCGGTTGGTTTAAAACCCTCTTTGAAATAGGGACCAACCGGCATGACGAAAACAATAAAAAGATATTCGTTGGCCGGTTTTACACCAATTTGTGGCCCTGTACCAATCAGTAAAGGACGGATATATAGTGAAGCACCTGATTCGTAGGGAGGTACAAAATGTTTGTTCAGTTGAACCACTTTTCGGATGGCTTCCGCAAATTTTTCTTCGGGCATCTCAGCCATCATAATGCCTTTCGATGAATTAATCATACGTTTGGCATTCTCGTTCATACGGAATACCCTGATTTTCCCATCTTTACCCATAAAAGCTTTCAGGCCTTCGAAAGCTTCCTGACCGTAATGAAGCGATGTTGCAGCAATGTGAATATTAATGTGTTCAGAATCACTAACTTCGAGTTCTCCCCAACTTCCGTTGCGGTACCAACATCTGATATTGTAATCGGCTTTGCTATAGCCGAAACCAAGATTTTTCCAATCGATTTGTTGCATAATTCAACTTTTTAAGGTGCTAAGTTAACGTATTTATCTTTTCAATTTGGCGAAAGTCATTTTAGCCGGTTATATTTTTGCTTAAAAATAACCCTATCAGCGGAGCCAAAAAATGATCTATTTCTTATTTTTCTTAAAAATGAGCTTATTGTTATCAACAGGAAAAGCCTTTTTTTTTGCTTGAAGAATATAAATTGCTGATAATCTGGTCTGTTTAAAATCAACAAAATGTTGATAAGTTTGGTTTGTAACGGGTTGATATAAAAGGGATGAA
>CAYOJD010000099.1:10213-11735 GCA_964404205.1 uncultured Prolixibacteraceae bacterium | reverse complement strand
GTAAAACCTATGTGATAAAGGTCCCGGAGAAGGGATTACGCCAATTTGCATGGGAAAACAAAGCAACCCCCGATTTTTAGCCATCGCCGTTTCGGCAAAATCCCCTAAACCCCCAACGTTAAACGAAGGAATAGTGAACGACCCACATGAACGGTGAAGATAAAATTGTGATTCGCGGTGCGCGCGAACACAACCTTAAAAATATAGATGTCGAGATTCCACGTAACCAGTTGACGGTGATTACCGGGCTCAGCGGCAGCGGCAAATCGTCGTTGGCTTTTGACACCATTTATGCCGAAGGGCAGCGACGGTACATCGAAACCTTTTCGGCCTATGCCCGAAGTTTCCTGGGCAATATGGAACGGCCCGACGTGGATGAGATTACCGGTTTAAGCCCTGTTATCTCCATCGAACAAAAGACCACCAATAAAAACCCCCGATCGACCGTAGGCACCGTAACCGAGATTTACGACTTCCTGCGCCTGCTGTTTGCCCGTGCCGGCGAAGCCTATTCGTACAACACCGGCGAGAAGATGGTCAAATATTCCGACGATCAGATTATCAATTTGATTCTCGATAATTTCAGCGGAAAGCGAACCTATATCCTGGCTCCGGTGGTCAGAGGGCGTAAAGGGCATTACCGCGAGCTCTTCGAACAGATACGCAAGAAAGGGTTCCTCCATGCCCGGGTCGATGGCGAGATTTGTGAAATGACCCACGGCTTCAAGGTCGACCGCTATAAAAACCATACTATCGAGATGGTGATCGACAAGATGGTGGTCGATGGTGAAGATCGCAAACGGCTGCGCGAGTCAATCGACACGGCCATGAAACATGGTCAGGGCGTGATTATGATTCTCGACCAGCAATCGGGCCACACCCGATACTATTCGCGCCACCTGATGTGCCCCACCACCGGTATCTCCTACAACGACCCTGCACCCCACAGTTTTTCGTTCAACTCGCCGCAGGGGGCCTGCCATAAATGCAACGGGCTGGGGCAGATTACCGAAATCGATTACGACAAGCTGTTGCCCGACCCCGAAATGTCGATAGCCAAAGGGGGAATTGCCCCGCTTGGCCCGCATAAAAACACCCTGATATTCTGGCAAATCGAGGCGTTGGCCGAGAAATATGGATTCACTTTGAAGACCCCTGTCGGCGAGATATCGGAAGAGGCGATGAGCGCCATCCTCTATGGTACCGGCGAACGGATACAACTGAAGAACTCACCGCTGGGCAGCAGCATCGACTACATGATGACCTGGGAGGGGATAGTAAAATATATCGTCAACCAAAAAAGCGACAACCCGTCGAAGAGTGCACAGAAATGGGCAGATCAATTCCACAAGGTAGGCCCCTGCCCCGAATGTAACGGCGACCGGTTACAGAAAGAGCCACTCCATTTCAAAATCGACGGACGGAATATTGCCCAGCTTTCAAAGCTCGATATCAGCGAACTGGCCCTCTTTTTCGAAAATATTGAAGAACGGCTCTCCAAACGGCAAGCGCAAATTGCCGG
>CAYOJD010000099.1:0-10113 GCA_964404205.1 uncultured Prolixibacteraceae bacterium | reverse complement strand
ATGATGCTGGAGGCCGACTGGCTGATCGACATGGGGCCTCACGCCGGTCGGCACGGAGGAGAGATTGTGGCCGCCGGCCTGCCGGGCGACGTGCTGAAACAGCATACCCTCACCTCGCAATACCTTACCGGGGAGAAAAAGATTGAAATCCCGGCAGTTCGCCGCCTCGGGAATGGAAAAAGACTCATCCTTCGCGGAGCTTCGGGCAATAACCTGAAGCATATTGATGTCGAATTTCCGCTGGGAAAACTCATTTGTGTGACCGGGGTATCGGGGAGCGGCAAGTCGACGCTGATTAACGAGACATTGCAACCAATATTGAGCCAGCATTTCTACAAGTCGATTGACGACCCGTTGGCCTACGAATCGATTGAAGGAATCGATCAGATTGACAAGGTGGTACAGGTCGACCAGTCGCCTATTGGCCGCACGCCACGCTCCAATCCGGTTACCTATACCGGGGTTTTTTCAGAAATCCGCAACCTCTTTACCCTGTTGCCCGAAGCCAAAATACGCGGCTACAAGCCGGGGCGCTTCTCGTTTAATGTGAAAGGGGGTCGCTGCGAGGAGTGCGAAGGGGCCGGGATGAAGGTGATAGAGATGAATTTTCTGCCCGATGTCTACGTTCACTGCGACAAATGCAATGGCCGGCGCTATAACCGCGAGACCCTTGAAGTGCGCTACAAAGGCAAGTCGATTAGCGATGTACTCGATATGACCATTCATCAGGGGGTGGAATTCTTCGAAAATATCCCCTCCATCGCCCATAAACTGAAAACCCTGCAAGAGGTCGGACTTGGGTATATCACACTCGGACAATCATCCACCACCCTTTCGGGAGGCGAATCGCAACGGGTAAAGCTGGCTACCGAACTGAGCAAACGCGATACCGGCAAGACACTCTATATCCTCGACGAACCGACTACAGGATTGCATTTCGAAGATATACGCGTATTGCTTGAGGTGCTGAATAAACTGGTAGACCGGGGAAACACGGTGATTGTAATTGAACACAATATGGATGTGATTAAGGTGGCCGACCATATTATCGATATTGGCCCCGAGGGCGGACGCGACGGCGGACAGTTACTTTGTAACGGCACCCCTGAGACACTGATGGCCAGCGAAAACTCGTACACCGCCAAATATCTCAAGGAGGAGTTGGGGCGAAGATAAATGGGGAAACAAGTAAAATCCAAGCCACCGTAAAAACTACTAATCAGTTGTTGCTTAATATTAAGAGCGGCAATCCACTCCTGTTCCTTGTATTATTATAACCTGAAAACAGCCTGTTTTGCATAAAAAAACGTAATTTAGTTGCTCCTAAATTTCAACGTTATGCTAAAGAATATCGAAATCTATTGTGCCAATACCGATACAACCTGCTCTTTCCCGATGGGGACTACCTTGCTGGAAATATCGAAGGCAATGCAGATTAACCTGAAAGAACCCATTCTGGGCGCTTATGTCAACAACCGTGTCAAACCACTCGATTTTGAATTGGTCAAACCCAAACATATCCGTTTCTTCGATTATTCGAACCGCGACGGACAACGCCTCTACCTGCGGACCCTTTCGTTTGTGCTCTTTGCAGCAGTTAAAAATATCTGGCCCGACGCTACGCTTAAAATCGACCATGCCATTTCCAAAGGATATTATTGCGAGATCGACGGGCTCGAGAAACCACTCACCGAAGAGGATATCTGGCTGATAAAGGAAGAGATGCAAACCATTGTTAACCAAGACATCCCGATAGAAAGGAAAACGGTTCAGGCCAGTAAGGCTATCGAAGCGTTCCGCAACGAAGGGCTAACTTTCAAGGCAGAACTGTTCGAAAATTACGGACGGCTGTATGCCCCACTCTTTCAACTGGGCGAGCGATCTAACTTTTTCTATGGACATATGCTCCCCTCAACCGGCTACGTGACCAAATTCGGCGTGGAAAAGTACTACGACGGGCTGCTGCTCCGTTTTGCCAAACCCAACAATATGGATGAACTGGAACCGGCCATTCAGCAAGATAAACTTTTTGGAATCTTTCGTGAACACAAACAACGGGCCAACATCCTGGGCGTAAAATATATTGCCGACCTCAACCGTGTTACCAAAGCAGGGCGCGCCGGCGATGTGATGAAGGTCGCCGAAGCATTGCACGAAAAGAAGATAGCCGAAATTGCCACCCTGATTTCGGACCGGAGGGAGACGGTCAATATGGTGCTGATTGCCGGCCCTTCGAGCTCCGGAAAGACCACTTTTAGCAAGCGTCTCGGGGTTCAGTTGGCCGTAAACGGACTACATACCATCGAGATTTCTGTCGACGATTTTTTTGTGGATCGGGAGCATACCCCTCGTGATGCCAACGGGGAATATGATTTCGAAGCACTTGAAGCCATTGATATCGAATACTTTAATAATTTTCTGCTAAGGCTGCTTTCCGGCGAAGAGGTCGACCTGCCACGATTCAACTTTCAATCGGGTGAGCGAATGTTTAAAGGGGAGAAAATCAGAATGCAGAAAGATAATATCCTGATTATTGAAGGAATACACGGGCTGAACCCAGGCCTTATCCCCCTTATCGATCCTGAGAGCACCTTCAGGGTTTTTATCTCGGCACTGACGCAGATTTCGATTGACGAACACACCTATATTCCTACGACCGACAACCGATTGCTGCGCCGCATGATCCGCGACAGCAAATACCGAGGGTACGATGCCCGCACCACCATCTCGCGCTGGCCTAGTGTGCGCCGTGGTGAAGAGGCCCATATCTTTCCTTTTCAGGAAAATGCCGATATCATGTTCAACACGGCTTTGATATACGAGCTGGCCGTACTGAAGAAATACGCCTATCCGTTGCTGAAATCGGTAAAAGAAAATGAGCCTGAATATTCAGAAGCCGTTCGTTTGCTGATATTTATCTCCTACTTCGAATCGATTCCCGAAACCGAGATTCCGCCCACCTCGGTGCTGCGCGAATTCCTTGGGGGCAGCAGTTTCGACTATTGATTGAAGGCCGCCGCGAAAGGAAAGAGATTTCTCGAATTTTTAGGTAAAAAATTGCATTTTTAATTAAACCAACAGACACAAGAGCAGTCTATATTTAAATAAGTTTTTTGAATGATTGTATCTTTCCGGCTTTCGGTTATATTATCATAATCGGAAGCCGGAAAAATATTGAATCAAAACTCCTCAGGCGCAACGTTTTCGGTTGAAAACCCATCAAAACGATATTAGCCCGGGAAGTTTACGCTTTACATCAACCAAGACTATGATTAATTCAAACTATAATGTCCTTTATAACCAAAGCTTTGCTCATAAGCCTGCTGGCGCTTCTCTTTTCGTTGCATACGATGGCCCAGTCCATTCAGGAAAAGAAAATTAGCGGCACTTACAACAATCTTACCCTCAAAAGTTTTCTCGACCAAATGGGGAAAGAGAACGGAATCCGCTTCTATTTTAAGGAGGAGTGGGTGCAACCTTATATGGTCAACCAGACTTTCGACAATCAGCCTTTGATCCATGTGCTGAATTCGCTGTTCAAAGAGCAGTCGCTTACCTATCGGTTCTTTCAGGACAACTCGGTGGTTATTTTCCCCAAAGGGGCCGATGGCCGACCGGGAAGCAAGGAGGATATGGCTGTCATGATTATTGGTGACCCGCTAAACGAAGGCCGGTACAAAAAGGCACGTCTTCGCGGGAAGATTATCGATGGCAACGACGAGGAACCACTTGCCGGTGTGATTATCAAATATCCCGGGACGCGCACCGGAATAGCCACCAACATGAAGGGCGACTATTCGGTAGAGTTGCCTACAGGTGATTATATTTTCGAAATCAACCTTATGGGTTATGAACCGATTCGACAGAAAATCAAGCTTATCGAAAACGGGACAGCCAATTTCGAACTTTTTCAGGAAACCCACAGTCTGGGCGAAGTGACCGTGCTGGGCGAAGAGAGCAAAGCCACCCGTTCGCAGATGAGCATCGTCAAAATCAGTGCGAAAACATTGAAACAGTTGCCGGTAATGATGGGCGAACCTGACCTGATCAAGAGTATCATTATGATGCCCGGCGTACAATCGGTTGGCGAAATGTCCTCAGGGTTCAATGTCAGGGGCGGAAATACCGACCAGAACCTGGTGCTGCTTAACGGCTCACCGGTGTTTAACACCTCGCACCTCTTTGGCTTTTTCTCGATGATTAACCCCGATGCCGTCAGAGATGTCACCCTGTTCAAAGGGGGAATACCGGCCAGCTACGGCGAACGGGTTTCGTCGATTATGGATGTGCAAATGAAAGAGGGCGACACCACCAAAGTGAAATTCTACGGCGGGTTAGGGATTATCAACAGCCGATTTACCCTTGAAGGGCCTTATGTCAAAAAGAAAAAAAGCACTTTCCTGATTGGCGGCCGTTCGACCTACTCGGACTGGATATTACGACAAACCCGTAACGAACAGTTTATCAATAGTATCGCCAACTTCTACGATGTCAATGCCAATACCAATCTTGTACTGGGTGCCAACAACGAATTGCGACTGATGGGCTATTTCAGTTCCGATAAGTTTAACCTCAATTCGGCGTCGCTCTATCGTTACGAGAACCAGCTTGCTTCGGCCAACTGGAAAATCAACTTTGCCCCGCAACTGATTTCCGAACTCAACCTTGCTTTCAGCCGTTACAACTTTATTCTCGACGAAAAGGACGAAGATTTAGCTGCCGACGACTATAGGTTGCAAACCGGGATACAATATCTGTCGCTCAAATACGGGCTTTCGTGGCTGCCCAATGAAAAACATACCGTAAAAGCCGGCTTTCAATACATGAACTACAATATCAACCCTGGCAAAATTTCCCCGTCGGGCGAGATAACCAATATCACCGAACAGATTATCCCAGAGGAGAAATCGACCGAAATGGGGGCCTACATTGAAGATGATTTTGATATCAACGAAAGGTTGTCGCTTAGCGCAGGGTTACGTTATTCGAACTTCTCGACTTTGGGGCCAACAACGGTTTATCTTTACGAAGAAGGCAAGCCCCGCAGCGAACAATCGGTTATCGATTCAATCTTTTTCGATTCGGGCGAACGGATCAAAACCTATCATGGAATTGAACCGCGCATCGCACTGAAATATAATCTGGCACAAGGTTCACTCCGCTTCAGTGTGCAGCGTATTCATCAATACGTCAATCAACTTTCGAATACATCGGTTGCCTCACCTGCCGACTTTTGGAAATCGAGCGACTACTACATCAAGCCGCTGGTCAGTGACCAAATTGCACTGGGCTACTTTAGAAATCTGAAACGAAATCTCTTCGAAACCTCAGCAGAAATCTACTACAAGAAGCTCGACAACCTGACCGAATACAAGAATGGGGCAACCCTGGTGATGAACCGCTATCCCGAAACAGATATTATTCAAGCCAACGGCTACGCTTACGGACTCGAACTCTATCTGCGAAAAACCAGTGGCCGGCTGAACGGATGGGTCAGTTACACCTATTCGCGCACCATGCGGAAGACTTTCAGCGAGCTTAAAGAAGAGCAGATCAACCAAAACAAATATTACCCGTCGGCTTACGATAAACCACACGACCTTTCGGCTGTGGTAAATTACAACATCAGCCGGCGCTGGCGCTTCTCCGGAAATTTTGTCCTCTCATCGGGACGGCCAACCACACTTCCCGAACTAAAATACTGGTACGACGGCAAACAGATGGTTTACTACTCCGACCGAAACAAATACCGAATGCCAGCCTACCACAGGCTCGACCTTTCGATTACTTTCGATGAAAACCTACGGAAGAAACGAATGTGGAAAGGAAGCTGGACTTTCTCCATTTACAATGCCTACGGCCGGAAGAACCCTTACTCCATCTTCTACCGGAAGGATCCTTCCATCCAGATGCAGAATCAAAGCTCCTATGCACTTTACAAATTATCGGTAATCGGTGTTCCGGTACCTTCAATAACCTATAATTTCAAATTCTGATGAAGCTAAAACCGATACATACCCTGTTCGCGATGCTGCTGTTACTGACAGGCTGCGAAGAATACTACAGGGCCGATTTGGATAAAATGGACAACCTGATGGTAGTCGAATCGAGAATATCGCCATATGCCAAAGAGCGGTATATAAAACTGTCGCAAACCTCCAATTTCAACGACAACATGAGTGCCAGCCCGATTAAGGAAGCCCAATGTTCCATCGTCGAATCCAATGGCACCGCTTACCCGGGTACTGAAACCAGCGAAGGATATTACACGTTTCGCACATTTGTCCCCGAAAGTGGCAAAAGCTATAAACTACAGATTAAGCATGGGGGCGATACTTACGAATCGGATTTCGAGACAATGCCTCCGGCAGCCCGGATCGATTCTATTTACGCCGTTCTTGCAGAGAAAACTATCTATTTCACCGACGCTTACGGCAAACCCTCCAGTTCGACCGACAAAGGGTTCGAACTCAAGATTGATGCCCCACTCACGGATAAAGAGCGGTTCTACAAGTTCAACCACGAATCGGTGATACAATGGACTTACCAGCCACCTTCCACAATTGGGCCTCCGCCTCCGCCGTGGTATGGATGGAAAGTTTTCAGCGATACCGGCGACAATTTTAACCTGGCAGCCAAAAAGCAATTCTCCGGAGCCGAAAAAGTCGAGAATCACACCATTGTTTACCGGAGCCTGAACAACCTCAATTATCTCGACTCGCTCGCCCAGACCAATCAGGGTTGGATAATCACCGTTGAACAGTATGGCATAACCGAGAGCAGTTATAACTTCTACAACAATATCAACAAGCAGTTAAGCGCTTCGGGGCAGCTCTTCGACCCGGTTTATGCCCAGGTAACCGGCAATATCCACTGTGTTACCCAACCCGATAAAGTGGTACTCGGACAGTTCGACCTCTGCTCGTTCAACCGTTACCGTTACTTTGCAAAAGCATTTAACTTCTCAGTCGAGATCATGCAACACCAGGTTTATACATTTACGGAGATTCCTCCTTCAAATTATTTCGACGACGGTACAATCCCCGCTTTTTGGGAGAAAAGCTATTAATCCATGAAACAAATCCTATTTATTCTAACGGCCATTGCATGGCTCTCGGGAACAGCCAATGCCCAAACCAAAGCACACTTTGGACTGATGTCCGACCGCGATGTCTATATCAGTGGCAACACAGCCCTTGTCAAAATAAGGCTGCCCCAGTCGGAGCAATCTTCTATTGCTTATGTTGATTTGGCCACTCTGGCCGGAAAACATGTTACCGGAATCACGACCTCTGTCAGCAACCGCGAAGCCTCGACCTTTATCGATATCCCCGATTCGCTGAGCAGTGCAGCTTATCTGCTGCGCGTGTTTGTCAACACGATGGACAACAAAGTCTTCACCGCCCGCGAGATTATGGTGGTCAACCGGTTCGACAAACTCAACGGCCTTACAGACCTTCAGGCTGTGGCACCAACCGAAGCTTTTAATCCCTCATCCGAAAAGATAGAGATAACGGGAGTGCCCAAAACAGCTGCTACCGAGGCATCCTTTCACGGCGAACTGCTACTTCAACCTGAGTTACTCGATGAAATTGACGGCCAACTGCTGTTGTGTGTATCAGAAGTTGTACCCGGCATCCGTTTCAACCAGTTTCCCGTCACTTTCAAAAGTACCAATAAAGGAGTTTTGGAAGAAAAAGGGATTGTACTTCACGGGAATGTAGTCGATGCGGCCACTTCACAACCGGTAGCCGGAGCCACAGTTTATCTGACCATTCCCGACACCATCCCCTATTTTCAGTATTTTAAAACAACCCCCAACGGCGAATTTTTCTTTTTGCTGAACAACCACTATGCCAAAATACCTTTGGTTGTGCAATGTGTGAGCAACGATATCGGGCAATCGTTAAAGATATCGCTCGACGATAAATTTGGCTTCACGGCTGAAATCCCTCGTTTAGAAAATATTGAACTCCCCGAAGGTTTGGCAAGTTATATCGACAAATCGTCGGATATTGCCTTACTCGACAAACTCTTCGAGTTTCAGCCTGTCCAAATAGATCTTCCACCCGCCGATTCGGTTGGCCAATATCCCTATTATGGCAAACCAACCAAAATAGTCGATCCGGATCTCTTTTACGACTTGGAAGATTTCAACGAGATATCGAAAGAGATTTTACCCGGGGTAAAATTTCGCAACCATATCAATCCAACGATAAGGGTACTCAACTCTCCCTTCCGGGAATATTTTAACGAACAGCCGCTGCTGTTGCTCGACGGCATCCCGATTCGCGATGTCAATACCATTGCTGATATGGGGTCGAGAGATATCGAACGGGTTGATTTTCTGCTGGCCGAAAGGTTCTTTGGCGATTTACGCTTCCCGGGTGTAGTGGCCATCTATTCGAAAGACAACGATCGGAGTAACCTTCGCGAAGACAACTCATTGTTGATCGAAGAGATTCAGGGACTTCAGCCTGCCATAACCCTTCATCGCAGAATGCATGCCAATGCCCATTTGCCCGACACCCGGCAAACACTCCTTTGGGAACCGGGGTTGGCACCGGCGGCCCAAATTCCCTTCAGCTTTACCACCAGCGAGATAAAAGGAACCTTTAGGGTATTGGTCAGCGGACGCAAAAAGAGTGGCGAGCCTATTGAATATGAGCAATTTTTTGAAGTGAAGTAAAATGAGAAAAACAGCCATTAAAACCATCACAATGATGGTCGCTATATTTGGGATTGTACTGCAAAGCGGAGCACAAAACAGTATCCCGGCCAAATGGAACTCTGAGAAAATAAGGGGCGAACGGTTCAAACCTTATGTTTATTACGACGGAGAAGCCTTTTATACCACCGAATGGTGCAGCGGAAGTATCACGCTAAGCAGTGGTGAGGTGCTCGACAGCCTTTCGATGAAATACAGTTCATTCGAGGACGACCTGATCTATTTCAACAACGTGCTGAATGCTTCCATCAAAATCGACAAAGAGCAGTTAAACGGCTTTACGATGATCGAAAAAAACGGAACAAAACATCTTTTCAGAAAGCAGCCTTCGCCCCGTAACCCGGAAAAGATTCTTTTCTTCGAAGAACTTTACAAAGGCGAAACCGATCTGCTTTGCTACCGGCGTGTGGAGCTGACAACCACATCGCCCTATTTTACGGCAGGGGGAATACAAAAAAATCAAAAATACACCCCAACCTACATCTACTATTTCTACAATCCTCAAAAGGGATTCTGTACCGTTCGACCCAAAAGAGCCTCGCTTTTTGCACAGTTTGGCAAAGAGGAAAAGAAACAGGTGCGGAAACATTTGCGCAAAGAACATATTGTCATTATCGACGAAACCTCATTTAGCTATGCCTGGGCTTCGCTCGACAAAGCAGGCTTTGTTCCCCTTTTCCGAAGTGAAGAAGAATAAAAGGGAACAGCCGTTCATACAAAATTGCAACGCACAACTTAAAAAAAATGATTGCCCAAACACCTCCGCCACTCTATTATGCCGTGATTTTTACCTCGGTACGAACGCCCGGGGATAACGGCTATGCAGAAATGGCCCAACAAATGGTTGCGTTAGCCCAGCAGCAGGATGGATTCCTTGGCATGGAGTCGGCCAGGGAAGATATCGGCATTACCGTTTCGTACTGGAAAGATCTGGCCTCAATAGAAAAATGGCGCAATCATATCGACCACACGATTGCCCGAAATCAGGGACGCTCCATCTGGTACAGCAAGTTTAAAACCAGAATCGCTTTCGTTGAGCGGGATAATGAGTTCAACCGTTAATGTTTGAAACCCTTACGATGCTACTGACGTAATTGACATTACACCATTTCACTATGCCAATTATGTTTACGGTCGAACAAATTGAACAGGCCCACAGCAAGGTAAAATCGGGAGCCGATTTCCCTCAATATATCCAGGAGATTAAACTAATGGGGGTAACGGCATTCGAAACATGGGTAAACGACAGCCATACTCTATATTTTGGCAAAGATAATTTCAGCGCAAAATCGGCAGCTCAGTATGAATCGCTCGACATTGCGGATAACAGCGATAAGGAAAAATTCAGCCACTATCTGAAAATCCACCAGCAAGGCCAGACCGAT
>CAYOJD010000098.1:0-11909 GCA_964404205.1 uncultured Prolixibacteraceae bacterium | reverse complement strand
CAATGTTCATATCTTTTCCATCACCTCCTCCTCAAATGCCTATGAAATTGCAGCAGGGATGGGCGGTGTAACAGGTAATCAAAAACAAGATACCAACCAATATCCTAACTTTTTTCCACAGGCCCAGCGCGACTTTGCCAACCGGTTGAAGTGGTCGGTAACGGAGAATTATTTGGATGCCAACCATGAACCAGTGGTTCGGATTGAAGGGCCGTTAACCCTTTTAGCCACTCCCGGACAAAAGATGGCCTTACATGGATTCGCGTCTGACCCTGATGGGGACAGGCTTACGCTCAGATGGTGGCAATTACACGCGGGCAGTTATCCCCGAAAGATTGAACTTATCAATCCTGATTCGTTATATGCCGGGGTTTCGATACCCAACGATGCAGAGGCCGGTCAAACTATCCATCTGATATTTGAAGTGAGCGATAACGGCTCACCTTCGCTTACAAAGTACCAACGAATAATTATCACGATAAGAGACAAATAGCCATTTGACTTTATTCAACTTTTAGAAATAGTGTTTGAGAAACGACAAAAAAAGAGGCTGTTCATCAACTGAACAGCCTCTTTTAGTATGGCTTGAGGGGTATTATATTTTCATATTCATGGCTGCACGAACCTCGTCGAGGGTGGTTGCAGCATATTGACGGGCACTGTCGATACCGTTTCGCAACACATCGCGTACAAAATCCATATTCGATTCGAGTTCGGTACGGCGGGCACGCAACGGACGCAGATATTCGTTTATCGATTCGGTGAGCACACTTTTCAGCTTTCCTCCTCCCCCGTCACCAATGGCGACAGCAACATCTTCGGGAGACTGGCCTGTGCAAAGGGATATCAGTTGCAGCAGATTGGCCACCTCAGGACGGTTCGCCGGGTCGTAAGTGATATGCCGATCGGCATCGGTTTTAGCCCTTTTGATAAGCTGTGCAGTCTCATCCTCGGTAGCGCTGAGCATAATGGCGTTGTTGCGGCTTTTGCTCATCTTCTGACCGCCATCGAGGCCCATAATCAACGGTGTTTTACTTAACAGTGGCTGCGGTTCGGGAAAGAGAGGCTGGTTGGCTGCAAACCGTTCGTTGAACCGGCGGGCAATCACTCTGGTCAGTTCAAGGTGAGGCAGTTGATCTTTTCCAACTGGTACAACATTGCCTTTGCAGAATAAAATATCGGCGGCCTGATGCACCGGATAGGTGTACATTCCGGCATTGATGCGTTTCTGCCCCGAAGCCTGAATCTCTTCTTTTACCGTTGGGTTGCGGTCGAGTTCTGCATTGGTAACCAACGTCAGAAAAGGCAACAACAACTGGTTGAGCTCAGGAATATAGCTATGAGGGAAGATAAAGGTTTTGCCATCGGTACCATCAAGTCCTGCGGCAAGATAGTCGATAGTTAACTGTTTAATATTTTCGGCAATTGCTTCGAATGTGTCCCTGTCGGTAAGCACCTGATAATCGGCTATTACAATAAATGTTTGCACCCCAAGCTTGTGAAGGCGCACCCGGTTCTGCAATGACCCAAAAAGATGGCCAATATGCAACCTTCCGGTAGGACGGTCGCCGGTAAGCACCCTGTATTTTTCGGGGTGAAGTACCAAATCTTCCTCCAACCTCTGACTGCGGGCTACAGTAGCCTCGAATGTGCCATATTCTATTTTATCCGATTCTTTCATCGATATTACGATTTTGAGCTTCCCGTAAACGGGATTCCAGCTGTTTTACAATAAGGTTGCAAAAATAAGAAACTTCGCAGAGAATGAAAGAAGCCCGGAGCAAAAACAAGAGGTCAGCCATCGGATATTCGCTTCCGGACATCGAGAGAAGCACCTGAAGCAGGCTCTCTATCCGGCAACCTCAAAATTTTCCTGAGGAATAATCTCTTCGCCTTTAAAGCGCAGGAAGATTTGTGCAACCGAAAAGGCATCTTTTTCGCAATAGGTTTTGATGCGCTCCAAATCGTGCTGCTGGTAATACACGCCGTAAACCTGACTTCCGTCGATATCGTCTTTGGGTGTCGGGATATTGAAAATGGCACAAAGCAAATCGAGCGAAGTATAATGCTTAAAGTCACCAAATTTCCACAACTGCATGGTGTCGAGCATGTAATCCTTCACTTCCCAGGGTTTCGCCCCGGCAATATCGAGTACCGATGGAAGTTTCATCCCGTTGAGCAACATGCGGCGCGAAATATAGGGAAAGTCAAACTCCTGTCCGTTGTGGGCGCAAATTTTATGGGCCGGATTGGCCATGTACTTCTGAAGCATTTCTGAAAAGTCGGCAAGCAGTTGCTTTTCATCGTCGCCATAAAACGATTTCACCTTAAAAAAGCGCTCATTCTCTTTTCCCTTCCGGTAGATAAAACCAGCCGAGATACAAATAATTTTACCAAACTCGGCATAAATGCCTGCTCGCTGGAAAATGGCTTCGGCACTGTCGTCGGGTTTGCCAATCTGTTCAGCCTTTCGGTTCCAGAGCTTCTGCATCTTATCCGAAAACTGATCGAGCCGTTCGACCTGCGGTATCGTTTCAATATCGAGAAACAGAATGTGTTCGGGCATTACTTTGTCGAGCATGGTATTATTTATTAGACTTTAAACTTCGGTCAAGAGATTTAGGGTCAGTTGAATATTTATTGATTGTCGTTCAGGTGCTTCAATATATATTGCGTGATAATATCGATGGCCACCTCGTTGTTGCCCCCCTGCGGAACGATGATATCGGCATAACGTTTGGTGGGTTCGATAAACTGCAAATGGCTGGGGCGTACCGTTTCTTCGTAACGGTGCAGCACCTGATGAACATCGCGGCCACGCTCAACAATATCGCGCTGGATAACACGCGAAAGACGCACATCGGCTTCACAATCGACAAATATCTTGATATCCATCAGCTTGCGCAGCTCCCTGTGGGCCAGACAAAGAATTCCTTCAACAATCACCACTTTAGTCGGAACAATTTGTACCGTATCATCCGAACGGGTACATGAAATGTATGAGTAGACAGGTTGATCGACGGCATTTCCTTTTTTTAGTTGTTTGATATGGTCGACCAGCAATTCGAACTCGATGGAATCGGGATGGTCGAAATTAATCTTCTGTCTCTCCTCCAGCGGCATAGCAGCATTGTCGCGATAGTAGGCATCCTGCGAAAGAATGGCAACATCGCTCTCCGCCAATCGCCTGATGATTTTGTTTACCACTGTTGTTTTTCCAGATCCGGTTCCTCCGGCAATCCCGATAATCAGCATCTTGTCTGTTTAAATAAATGGATAAAGGTCTGTTTTCTCTGTCATTCAAAATTAAAGAATTATTCTTTTGCTCTTCCATTTATTTGTGGTTCGACTGCTATTTTTACGGAGCGGTTTGGTTTAAAGTGTTAATTTTGCAGCAGAAACAAAAATTTACTCCCGTCATGATTAACCATGTTGTACTCTTCAAACTGAAAGAGTTTGAAACGGAAAAAGAGAAATCGGCTATGCGCGACCAGATTAAAAGCAGCCTACTCGGTTTAAAAGGTAAAATCGATGAGTTGAAATACATTGAAGTGGGCAACAATTACCAGCTCGACTCGGCCTCGTATGACATCTGCCTGATTACCCATTTCGAATCGTTCGACGATTTAAAAAAATATGCCGTTCATCCCGAACACCTGAAGGTAGTCGATCTGGTGAGAAACAATACATCGGCTCGTGCCGCCGTTGACTTTGAATTTTAATATATCGCCCATGAACACGTTATACCCGTTAAAATTTACCCCCATCTACAAAGAGCGGATTTGGGGGGGTACCAAACTGAAATCGTTGCTGAACAAAGATTTTTCACCGCTGTCCAACTGCGGCGAATCATGGGAAATATCCGGTGTGCAGGACGATGT
Source organism: uncultured Prolixibacteraceae bacterium (assembly GCA_964404205.1). GTDB lineage: Bacteria > Bacteroidota > Bacteroidia > Bacteroidales > Prolixibacteraceae > CAZWBR01. Next base: position 8,028 of record CAYOJD010000098.1, on the reverse strand, counting down.
ATCGGTTGTAGCCAACGGTTTCCTGGCCGGGAACAGCCTCGAAGAGGTCATCGAAGTTTACATGGGCGATCTGGTAGGCGAAAAGATTTTCGAACAGTTTGGCACCGAATTTCCGCTGCTCATCAAATATATCGATGCCAACGACAACCTTTCGATACAAGTGCATCCCGACGATGAATTGTCGAAAGAGCGCCACGGCGCTTACGGAAAAACCGAAATGTGGTATGTTGTCGAAGCCGACAAAGGTGCCGAACTGATTTCCGGGTTCAACAGTGAAATCAATCGTGAAGGTTACCTGAAAGCCTTTGAATCGGGGCAACTCGAAGCGGTGCTCAACAAAGAGAGGGTGAAAGCGGGCGATGTATTTTTTATGCCCGCGGGCCGTGTCCATGCCATAGGCAAGGGAATCGTGGTAGCCGAAATACAGCAAACGTCCGATGTCACCTATCGTATTTTTGATTTCAACCGTGTCGATGCACAAGGAAACCCACGCGAGCTGCATACCGAACTGGCACTCGACGCCATCGATTACAAATACGAAAAAAACTACCGTACCGAATACGAAGCCAGAGATAACGAGCCGGTTGCCATTGCCGAATGTCAATATTTCACCACCAATCTATTGAATATCAATCAACCGACAGAGCGTGATTTTAAAGGCAAAGACACCTTTGTTATCTACATGTGTATCGAAGGGGAGTGTCTGTTGGATTGCGAAGGTGTAAAAACTGAAATCCGTAAAGGAGAGACCATTTTGGTTCCGGCCGTAATCGAATCGTTTATACTTGAGCCATATACATCAGTAAAAACCCAACTGCTGGAGGTTTACATTTAACCGTTTAATCCAATCTCATGATAATCAAGAGCGCCGAATTTGTAGTCAGCAATACCAACCCTGCCCTTTGCCCCGAAAGCGAGCTGCCTGAGTTTGCCTTTATTGGCCGATCGAATGTGGGCAAATCGTCGTTAATCAATATGCTGACCGGCGTGAAAGATTTGGCAAAAACATCTTCGTCACCCGGTAAAACACAATTGATCAACCATTTTATCATCAACGAAGAGTGGTTTCTGGTCGACCTTCCCGGATACGGATATGCCAAGGCCATGCGTTCGCAGCGCGAACGATGGCTCTCGTTTATCAAAACCTACATGAACAAACGCGAGAACCTTTATTGCGTAATGGTTTTAATCGACTCGCGCTTGAAGCCACAGGCCAACGATCTCGAATTTATGGAGTGGCTGGCCCTGAACGGCATCCCGTTTGTGATGGTATTTACCAAAACCGACAAGCTATCGAAAACGCAATTGAGCAAAAATATCGAGGGATATAAAAAAGAGATGCTCAACTACTGGGAAGAGCTTCCTCAAATTTTCGTTACCTCGGCTGAAAAAGGCAAAGGGAAGGAAGAATTGCTCGATTTCATTGAGAGACTGACTACTAACGCATAAACCATAACCGGAATAACCGTTCAGATACAACAACAAATAGGGAAAAACTAACAATTGTGTTAAAAAACTTTGGTGCAGAATTTATACTTTTGCGCCATATCGCAGAACAATCAATGCAAAAAACTCACGATATGTCAAAGCCAATCAAAATCTTCACCGGTACAGAATCGAAATATCTGGCGGAGAAGATAGCTGAATCAGCCGGAACCGAACTGGGTCGTTCATCGTGCCCACGCTTTGCCGACGGCGAATTTGAACCCTGCTACGAGGAGACCATTCGCGGCTCGTTTACCTTTATCGTCCAATCCACATTTCCGCCGGCTGACAACCTGCTCGAACTGTTGCTGATGGTCGATGCCGCCAAACGGGCCTCGGCTTACAAAATTATCGCAGTGATGCCTTACTTTGGCTTTGCACGCCAGGACCGTAAAGACCGGCCAAGAGTTTCGATCGGGGCTAAACTGGTAGCCGATATGCTATCGACGGCCGGAATCGACCGATTGATTACCATGGATCTTCATGCCGACCAGATTCAGGGCTTTTTCGATGTACCGGTAGACCACCTAAGCGGTGTGGCGCTATTTATTCCGCACATCCAGCAAATGGGGCTCAGAGATATTGTTGTAGCATCGCCCGACGTGGGTGGAACCAAACGGGCCAATGTTTTTGCCAAACACCTGGGGTCCGATTTGGTTATCTGTCATAAATCACGCAGTAAAGCCAATCAGGTCGATTCGATGACCCTTATTGGCGATGTCGAAGGAAAAGATGTGATTATTGTCGACGACATTATCGATACAGCCGGCACCATTACCAAAGCGGCCAGCCTGATGAAAGAAAAGGGGGCCAACTCGGTACGTGCATTTGCAACCCATCCCATCCTGTCGGGACCGGCATTCGACCGTATCGAAAACTCAGATCTCGACGAAGTTTTGGTAACCGACTCTATCCCATTGCGTAAGCCATGCGAAAAAATCACGGTATTGTCGTGTGCCCCTCTTTTTGCCGATGTCATTCAAAAAGTATATAAAAACAAATCAATAAGTTCGGCATTTATTTAAAAATGCTATCTTTGCGGCCAATTTTGCAACATGCCTTTAATGGTGTGATGCGGATCTTCTCCTTGGAGAAGGAAATCTGAGTAAACACTTTATTATTAAAATTTGAACAATGAAAACAGTTGAAATTAAAGGTACCGCACGTCAGGATCTTGGTAAAAAAAGCACCAAAGAACTGAGAGCCAACAACATGGTTCCTTGTGTGCTTTACGGTGGCGATGCTCCGGTTCATTTTTATGCCCACGAAAATGAATTCCGTAAAATCGTTTACACCCCAAGCGTATTTCAGATCGACCTGACTATTGACGGACAGCATTACATTGCGTTTATGCAGGATTTGCAGTTCGACGTAGTTTCTGACAAACTGACCCACATCGACTTCCTTCAGGTACGTCCCAATGTGAAAGTCAAAGTTGACCTTCCGGTTCGTCTCGATGGTTATGCCAAAGGTATCCAGCAAGGGGGCCGTTTGAAAGCCAACCTTCGTACATTGAAAGTAAAAGGCTATCCGAAAGATTTCCCGGATGAAATTGCTATCGATGTAACAGAATTGAGCCTTGGACAAAGTATCCGCGTAGGCGATATCAATGTTGAAGGTATTGAAATTCTTAACCAGAAATCAGTTCCTGTTGCTACCGTTATGGTTACCCGTGCAGCCCGTGCGGCCATGAACGTTGCAGCCAAAGGGAAATAATCCTGAACAGCGTTGAAGTATCTGATTGTAGGATTGGGCAACATCGGAAAAGAGTACGAAGAAACCCGCCACAACATAGGATTTATGATATTGGATGCCCTTGCAAAGGCATCCAATATTTCTTTTAGCGACAAGCGTTACGGCTTTGTTGCCGAGATGAAACATGCCGGACGGACATTGGTATTGCTAAAGCCCAACACCTATATGAACCTGAGCGGAAGGGCGGTAAACTACTGGATGCAGAAAGAGGGTATCCCACTCGAAAATGTAATGGTGTTGGTTGACGACCTGGCACTGCCTGTAGGCAAAATCCGTATCCGCTCCAAAGGAAGCGATGCCGGACACAACGGATTAAAAAGCATCCAGCAGATTTTGGGCCGTTCAGATTACGCCCGCCTGCGATTTGGCATCGGAAACGATTTCCCGAAAGGGTTTCAGGTCGACCATGTGCTGGGCCGCTGGGATGACGAAGAGTACCAAACTGTCAATGCAAAAATGGAAAGCTGTGCCGAAATCATCAAATCGTTTGTTACCATCGGCATCGAACGGACAATGAACCTTTACAACAACAAGTAAACTGTCAGTTGGGCAATTCGGCTACAATTAACTTTACGGTATGGAAAACGAACTGCGAATCGACAAATGGCTTTGGGCGGTAAGGGTATTCAAAACCCGTAGCATCGCCACCGAGGAGTGTAAAAAAGGGAGGGTAACCATTGACGGGGTTTCCGTTAAGCCATCGCGTGTGCCCAAAACAGGCGATATCGTCAAAGTCAAAAAGAACCCTGTCACCTATTCCTACCGTATCAAAGGGATGCCGGCCAACCGTGTCGGGGCAAAACTGGTCCCCGATTATCTCGAAGATATCACCCCGCCCGAAGAACTCAAAATCCTTGAAATGCAGCAATCGGGCAACATAACCGGTTTTCGCGACAGGGGAACCGGCCGGCCGACCAAAAAAGAGCGCCGCGATATCGATAAATTTTTGGATTGGTAATATCCTCCTCGAACAGAATAGAACTTCTCTCCCGCTATTTCTTAACCTGCTGATAATCGTCTATAATGCCCTCGCACATCCAGTTGGCCAAAGCCTGCCGGTTCGAATCGACAATCAACCGTTGCTGGTCGCGCGAATGGTTGATATTCCCCAATTCAATAAAAACAGTTACCGGCTGGGTTTGCTTCAGCTGGTACAACTCCCGGTACGAAACATCGCCGGCATACCCTCTTCCGGGTTGATGTATACTGTATTTCTTCTCTATGGTATTTCGCATCGAATTGGCCAGCTGGGCCCCGTATTTGCTTCCCTGATGGTGATAAAAGAAAATATCGATATTCTTGTTGTTATGCCTTGCATCGACATGAATAACGATACATCGCCGATAGCTACCGGCCGGGTCGCTTTTGTACAGTTTATTGGCAGCATCGACACGTTGCTTCAAGCGCGCTACCTGATTGAGCGGAATTGACTGATTCGGAAAACAAACCTCATCCTTGTCGCTTTTCAGGTATTTCTCGTTGCGAATCCCATCGTTCGGATCGTGAATAATAAAATTGACCCTGGCACCATGTTTAATCAACTCACGGCCCAACCTTAGCGTTACATCGTAGGCATATTCATCTTCGCAGAGCCTGTTCCCGCCAATATTGCCAATGGCTCCCGGATCGGGGCCACCGTGGCCACTGTCGAGATAGAAAATTGCGCCCTTCAGCTTATCGTCAATCACGGTAACTTTTTCGTTTTCTTTCCCTAAAATGGGTTCAACCACCACACTCCCGACCAAACCCGATGCTGCAACAACTGTAGCCTGCCCTCCTTTCACCGGCGGAAGTTTGTAGCGCACCCCAACCAACAAGGTATTGTTGCACCCCAGGTTCGACCGGTTCAACTCGATAAACTGGTTGAAATAACTGCTCCCTTCCAAACCGTTACGCTTCAGCACCAGGGTAATATTGTCGCCGTTACGGGCAACAAAACTCTTCTCGTCCGGCTGCCGGGCAAACAATAATAGTTCTGAAGCCAACATGAGAATGAGAAACAGTAAAATTCTTTTCAGCTTCGTTATCTTAAAATGACAAATCACGCTTTTCAAGTTTGCGAAATTTTCAGGTTACAGTGCCCCACGAAGATATATTTCTTTGGCCAAAAATCGACCATTTTAAAAGCAAACTTCCGCGAAAAGTGGACTGTTAGGCAAAAAAGGCAATCAAATTATTTAACGAACAAAGCGAACTTTTTATGCCGGTTATCGTTTGAACTATTTTACATTTGTAGCTATTGACGGCCATACGGACGACATGATAATCGACGTTACCACAACAACATGATTAACAGAATGAAAATCAAATTATTTCACAAACGGATAATCGGTCTGGCACTGATTGCTTCGCTATGGTTGGCATCCTGTCAAAGCCTGCGGGTCGAGAAGTCGGACTACACCAATATTCGCATCGATTCGGCTATAACCCTTGCCCCCGATGCCTCCATTGAAAAAACCATTACCCCTTACCGCGCCAAACTGTCGGCCGATATGAAAGAACTTCTTTGCCAGTCGGCCGATGCGCTGGAAGGCGGAAGGCCCGAAAGCCCGCTGACCAACTACTGTTCCGATTTGGTGTTGATGGAATCTGACATACTGATCAAGAAAAAGAACCCGTCGTACAATGTAGACGTTGCAGTGGTCAACCGGGGTGGTTTGCGGGTTACGCTGCCCAAAGGCGATATTACGGTGAAAACGGTTTTCGAACTGATGCCTTTCGAGAACGAGATTGTTTTTCTGCGCCTGAAGGGAGAAATCCTGCAAAAATTTGCCGATCATATTGCCAGTCGTGGCGGTGAAGGGATAGCCGGAATGAAATTTGGCATCAAAGATGGCAAAGCCACTGCACTGACCATCAATGGACAACCGGTAAACCTTCAGTCCGACTACTGGATGGCTACCAGCGATTATGTGGCCAACGGCGGCGATGGAAGCGAGATTCTGGCCAAAGCCGACGAACGGTTCGATGCCGGCATCAGGGTACGCGATATGTTTATCGAACACTTCAGGAAAATGGGAAAAGCCAATCAAATTATCGAAGCAAAAACCGACGGGAGGATTTATCATGTTGAATAGAAGGGCATTTATCCGCAATATAGGAATCGGTACGGCCGGTACGCTAATGGTCAACCTCCCGCTCGAAGCGGAAGCCGCCGGTGAGAAAAAAATCACCATACTGCACACCAACGATTTTCATTCGCAGATTGAACCTTTTCCCTCCGATGCAGCCCGCAATGCCGGCGAAGGGGGCATATCGAAACGGGCCGCTTTAATCGAAAAAATCAGAAGCGAAGAGCAAAATGTGCTGCTTTTCGATGCCGGCGATATCTATCAGGGAAGCCCCTATTTCAACTATTTCAAAGGTGAACTGGAGTTCAGGCTGATGACCCAAATGGGCTACGATGCGGCCACCTTAGGCAACCACGAATTCGACAACGGGCTCGAAGGTATCGAAAGCCAGCTGAAACATGCCGGGTTCCCGTTTATTACTTCGAACTACGATTTCACCGATACCATTCTGGCCGGTAAAACCATCCCCTATAAAATATTCCATTGCGACGGGATTAAAGTGGGTGTTTACGGATTGGGTATCGAAATGGAAGGATTGGTAAGCAAGAAGAATTACGGTAATGCCCGCTATCTCGATCCGGTAACCACCGCGCTCAGCATGGAAACCATGCTGAAAAACGACAAAAAAACCGATTTGATTGTTTGCCTTTCGCATCTGGGCATCTCGTACAAAGATGACAAAGTCAGCGACCGGGTGATAGCCGGCGAAACATCGTTTACCGACCTTATTATTGGCGGACATACCCACACCTTCCTGAAAGAACCGCAAAAGGCCACCAATAAACTGGGGAAAGAGGTGTTGATTAATCAGGTAGGTTATGCGGGGTTGATTCTGGGAAGAATCGACTTCTATTTCTCGAAAGAGGGTAAAGCTAAAATAAACCAGTCGAACGCCATACCGGTCAAATAACGACAATCATGCGGGGCAAAAATGAAAAACCGCATTAATCCGAATTGTGTAAAACCCCTAAAAACAGGATTTGAGTGCCTGTCCGATCAAACTTCCAATGGCAGCCGGAGCTGCGCCCCGAAGGGATAAGGCCTGTCTTAGCGAACAATAAGCTTTCTCGTTGAACTGAAAGTGTTGAGTTTACCAATAACTAAGAATTAATGCGGTAATTTCAATATCTGGTAGAACGTTCTCTGCGGTTTGATACCCCGAATTTAGATCCGATAGTTTACTTTTCCAAGCAAAACCCAATAAATTTAAGGCTTTCAGCGATTATTCAATTTAACCGCACTGATACATAGCCGGTTGGGGCTATCTGTTTTTCATATCAACTGAAAACGCCAATACGCACCAACTACAAAACTAATAATCAATTTCTTACCTCAAAATTCCATTTCAATTATGATGAATGGGATATTTTTTAACAAATTATTTGGCTTAAGTAAAAATGATTTTTACATTTGCACCACCCAAATCGGGAAAAGGAGAGATGGGTGAGTGGCTGAAACCAACAGTTTGCTAAACTGTCGTACGGGATTACTGTACCGGGGGTTCGAATCCCCCTCTCTCCGCGAAAAGCTTCGGATGCCAATCTGAGGCTTTTTTGTTGCCCATCCCCTTCTCAAACAGCCATAGCCGCACTTTTTTGGGAGCCTGATGAACAAAGTCCGCGCCTGTCCAACGAGCCACGGTATCCGGTTCACTGTCAGATCAAAAAAATATGTTGTCAATATTATCAAGGTTTTATTTCTGTTTATTGAATGTATA
>CAYOJD010000097.1:611-12167 GCA_964404205.1 uncultured Prolixibacteraceae bacterium | reverse complement strand
CGGTAAATCTGATGAAAGAAATGAATATGAATGCTGTTCGAATGTCGCACTATCCGCCTGAAAAACATTTTCTGGAGGTTTGCGATTCGCTGGGATTGCTGGTTCTTGACGAACTGACGGCATGGCAAAAACCTTCGTATGATGATGGGGTAGGGCGTAAACTGCTCGAAGAGATGATTGCCCGAGATGTTAACCATCCTTCTGTTATTCTGTGGGATAACGGCAATGAAGGAGGAGAAAATAACAACCTGAACGATGATTTTGCTGAACTTGATATTCAAAAACGAAAAGTACTTCATCCGTGGCAGGATTACGATTTGACCAATACATTGCATTATGTCGATTACAATTATCTTGCCCAGGATGGTTACAGCAAGCGCAAAATCTTTTTCCCAACTGAATTTTTACACGGGCTTTATGACGGGGGATTAGGTGCCGGTTTGGAGGACTATTGGCTGCGTATGTGGGAAAATCCGCTCTGTGCCGGTGGCTTTTTATGGTTTTTGCTGACGAATCTATTGAACGCACAGACCGAAACCGTCAACTAGACAGCGATGGGAATCATGCTCCCGATGGAATTTTAGGTCCGCATATGGAGAAGGAGGGAAGTTTTTATACGATAAAAGAGATTTGGGCACCGATTCAATTTGAAAAAAAGTATATCACGCCCCAATTCGATGGTCGTTTCAGAATAGAAAATCGATATTTCTTCACCGATCTTGAGCAATGTACGTTAACTGCCAACTGGGTTTCGTACCCTGAACCTGAAACAAATGTTCGCCATATAATTGGTTCAACCGAAAAACTAAAGCTATCTCTCAAGCCCGGCGAGAAAGGGTTTCTTCAACTTCATTTACCAGAAAAATGGCAACAATTCGATGCCTTGCTCATTGAAGCAACCGACCGGTTTGGTCGGTCAGTGAACCGTTGGTGCTGGCCGGTGAAATATCCTGAGATAAAAGCCGGTGAACTGACTCGCCGGAATAATTCAGTTGAACCTTCGATGAAGGAAACAGATGATAAAATCGAGGTTTCAGTTTCAAATCTGAATATCACTTTCAGTAAAGTGAATGGGACACTCCAAACTGTTACCCGAGACGGGAATTTGATTCCCCTTTCTGCCGGGCCTGTATTTGTTTCAGGAGAACGAAAGGTTTCCTCAGTGAAAGGTTATCCTGATGCCAAAATGGCTGTTGTAAATGTTCAGTTCGATAATGGTGATTGGTTTCAATGGAAGGTTGACGGCGATGGATTTGTTTATCTTGAAGTGGTTTACGAGCCGTGTGGATATATGGTCCCTTGGGCGGGCGTTACTTTTAGTTTTCCTGAAAAGAACATTACTGGTATGCGTTGGCTGGGAAATGGCCCTTACAGGGTTTATAAAAACCGTATGAAAGGTGTTCAGTTTGGCTTATGGGAGAAAGTTTACAACAATACAATAACCGGAGAGTCCGGGTTTGAGTATCCCGAGTTTAAAGGCTATCACTCCGAAGTTTACTGGGCAAAGGTAAAAGGAACTGATGGTTTGGGTTTTAACGTAGCCATTGAGAGTAAGGATTTATTTTTGAGGATGTTAACACCTGCAGATCCGGTTGCGCCTGCCAAAACAAAAATTGAATATCCGAAAGGTGATATTTCGTTTTTACATTCGATAAATGCAATTGGAACGAAATTTACCGATCCTGTCAGTTCGGGACCTCAGTCAGTATCTTCCGCTTTTATGGCTTTGAGAATCCATGGTGAAAAGCTTAAAATGAAACTTACATTCGATTTTCATTAAAGAAGTAGAGGATTGGGTTTCCCCAATCCTCTACTTCTTTGAATTGATAAATCATTGTGCGTCAATACTTACGTTCACTAACTAATGTTCCGTTGGTATCGTAAATTTTCCATGTTCCGCTTTTTTCACCCATCTGATAATGAAGTTCGTAAAGAGGCTGTCCATTTGGGGCCCAAATAAACCAGTCGCCATTTTTAAGGTTGTTTTTGTATCCGGCCTGGGCTGTTTTGTTTCCATTCTCGTCCCAGGTAATCCATATCCCATCTTTGTTCCCATCGATGTACGACCGTTGTTCCTGCTGACGTCCATTCTCGTACCATGTGGTGATAGTTCCATCGAGAACTCCGTTTTTTATATTTAGGATCATCTTCCGGTTACCGTTAGGATAATTTTCGGTGTGAATGCCGCTATAGAGCATCCCTTTCTTGTAATACTTCCCATCAATCAATTCTATGTCCTGCCCGAAAGCTGATATCACAGCAAATGTTACCAGAAGGAGTGTCAGTAGTTTTTTCATTATCTATTACCTTTATAAATATCTCAAGTTTAAAATCTCTTATTTTCAGATGTAAAGGCTGCCTCTTTTTTGAAGCAGCCTTTATCGCACCTGATTTTGTATTATTAATAAATGGCTGCCTGTGGGTTCCATTCTGCCCATCCTGCAGTCCAGTCACTATTTTTGAATGCACCAATGTAATCGGTTTGTTCAAGACCTGTAGGAACTGTTACTGAACCGGTCAATAATGCAGAGCCGGTTTGTGGCAGAAAATTGGGATTGGTTATGCTGAATGAGGTAACTTTCAGGTCGGCAATGGTGGCTACGCGGTTGCTCCAGCCCGATGTGTTGAACCAGGTATTGGCTGCATCGGTAGCGTAGTTGTTGTCCATCCCGGCGATAATACAGCCTTTTAATGCTGCATTGCTACCAGCTGCACCTTTCGAATCGTCGATTTTAACACCAGTTGGCCATCCTGCAAATACAGAGTTATATGCTTGTAAATCGGAGTTGCGACGAATATGCATGGCGCTCTGATAGTATTGATTGATGGTGCCGGTTGTAACAGCCTTAGGGCCATAAATACTTACGTTGGCAAAGCGTGGATTGGTTTTGGGGCTGTTTGTTGTTCCTGAACCGTCGTTATCCGATTCAAAACCGTTTGATTTGGAAGCAGCATCAGCAACATCGGGATTACGAAGGCTTAAAGCAAACTGGACGAAACCGTTGAACCCAAAATCGGTGTCAAAGTCGTCGTCAAGCCCCCCCAATGCGACAATATTTTTTACGTTTACTGTTCCGCCAAACCATTCGTACGAATCGTCGTTGGCAAATGAAACCTGAATATTTTCTACAACTGTGCCTTTACCTACACCACCAAATGTTAAACCGTTGATTTCTTTGTCTTTCTCGAAAGCATAACCTGCATATTCGATACGGATATAACGAAGAACACCGGAGTTGTCGTTATCGTTGGGCGAAGTGCCGCCACCATAGGTCGAACCTACACCACCTTCAATAATTCCTTCGCCTCCTGCAACATTAATGGTTGCTTTTCCGCAAAGAATAATACCGCCCCAGTCGCCGGTTGCGCGCTGTCCCGGGTCTTTGTCAGAAGTGAAAATAATCGGTTTGTCTTTTGTGCCTTCAGCTATCAGTTTGGCTCCCCGTTCGATAATCAGCGATGCCTTAGTTGCTGATTTTCCTTTGATTATGGTTCCGGGTTCGATCGTTAACGTTGCACCGTCTTTCACATAGACCCATCCATCGAGGATGTAGGTTTTGCCGGCCGACAATGTACGGCTTGCAGTGATATTTCCTGAAAGGGTTTCGGTAGCCTGAGGTGCCGCAACTGTCACTTCGCAGGAGTCTTTCAGTGCAGTAGCTGAAGCTGTTGCCACAATCCATACTTTGCCGGTTGAAACACCTGTCACTAAGCCGTTTGCATCGACAGTTGCCCTGTTCGCGTTACGCGACATCCATTCGATTGTTTTTACTGAAGCATCGACAGGAGTAATAGAAGCCTGCAACTGGGTGGTCGCACCAACACGAACAAGTGCCTGACTTTGTTCAACTTGTATGCCTGTTACACTAATCGGGTCGTCATCTTTGCTGCACGATGTGGCTACGAATGCAACGGCCAGTGAGAGTGCAATTCCTTTAATAATTCTGCTTTTCATGATTTGTTGTTTTTTGATTAAAAAAATTTCAATACTGATTTAAAGTAGTTATGCTGTGTTAAAACTTTACTGCAAAGTCGACCGAGAAACTGCTTCCCGGACGATATTTTCGGGTTACCTGTTCGCGATTGAAATGTTGAATATCAGTTGCCCCTCCGTTGTAAATGCTCATGTCGACCGTGGCATCAACATCCTGACGGAAAGTGACCGGCTGGTTGAGCAAATCTTTGATGCCCACTTTCAGTTCCATATTTTTTCCTAGTTTCTTGCTGACAATCAGGTCGATCAAGTGTCGGGGCATTTCGTAGATATCCGGAATGTTTTCCCATTTATTTTGCTGCGGAATACCTACAATGTTGATTCTCTTTCCGATAACATTATATAACAGGTTGATCATTAAACGGCTTTTTTCTTCGTCCTGATAAAAAATTCCGGCATTGACGATAAATGGGGACTGCCCCGAAAGCGGACGTTCAAGGTCGGTAACATTGTTGTTAAACTCTACTTTACTTTTTATCCAGGCTCCGTTCATCACGACACTAAAATTTTTCATCCAGCCATTTGAAGCCAATGTTTTTCTGATTTCGGCTTCTAAACCAAAATTGTTGGCTTTGTCGGCATTTTGATATGAATACTCGAGTCCGCTGCCAGTTTGCAAATATTTGATTTCGATAGGATTGTAAAACTGTTTGTAAAATGCTCCGACAGAGAATGTTTCGCCGGCTGAAGGATAGAATTCGTAACGTATCTCGGCATTATGCACTTTTGCATTTTTTAAATCTGGGTTACCCGAATAGATGGCATTATGCTCGAAATCGTAAAATGGAAATGGGGCTATCTCTCTGAATTCTGGACGGTTGAGCGACTTTCCGTAGGCTACTCTTAACAAGTGTTTTTCATTGATATTGTAGGTAATATTAACAGATGGAAGGATATCCAATGTGTCGTTCACCACTTCGATAGGTTGCTGAAAGCGGTCGTAGCTTTCCAATGTCTGACGGTTTTTCTCGACCCTTACCCCAGCATAGATATTTAATTTTTCGCCAACAGGCAATTGCACAGAGGCATATCCGGCAAGTTGAAGATTATCTGCTTTGTAATGGTCGGTCAGACGTGTCTCTTCTTCCAGTCTAATCCCGTTTTCGTTGTTGATATTTACATCCGTAAATATTTGGTCAAAGGGCATGTAAGCCAGGTTCCGGTCGAATTGCGATTGATTTGAGATAATATATCCAAATCGGCGGGCTTCAAAATTGCGGTTCTTTTGTTCGGCATAAACACCGGCTTTAACTGTAGGTTTCAGATGGCCTTTGTCGAAAATATGCTGAAAGTTGGCTCCAAACGAAAGTGCGTTTTCGTTGGTTTCCATAAACAGATGGCCAACCTGGCTTGAGTTTGGGGTTGTAGTAAAAGGAACACCATATTTTCCGTAATTGGCATCGCTCTGTAATTCATTTTGAATCAATTTAATTCGTTTAATGTCAGGTTCGTTCCGGTTGGCAACGGAATAGCCGGCAGTCCAGTCGAGTTTGCTGATACCCTTGTTAAACGAATGGGTTCCGCTTAACTGGCCGAGATAGGTTGTCCGGCTCATAAACCCATGCTCGTAAGCCCTGATTTTATTGGTACTGTAATATTCTGTCCCTTCGCGGTACGAAGTTTTGGTTGTTCCAATGTGATGGTAAAGGTTACGAAATTCAATTTTATGGCCTTTCCCTAAAAAGGCACTCCAGTTGTGCATCAGCCCAATTTTGGCACTGTTGGAATAAACGCTGTCGCGGAATGCAAAATCGTAACCCGGGCGGTCTTCGGCAAAGCGATAAACCCCGTAGCTGTTGTTCTCTACATCGTCGAAACTGCGGGTATTGGAGTAGGTGAGGGCTGTTACTTCGCCCAACGTAATTTTATTCAGTTTAAAGCGGTGCGACATGGTGTAGGACAATCGAAAATCGGGTAGGGCTGTTTTGGACGAAGTTGTCCAGTTTCGGTTCATTAATCTGCTGTACTGTACTTTATCCAAGTTACCTACGCTATTTAGGTTGTCAGGAAAAACCGAAGGCAGTTTGCGTGTTCCGTCGTCATATCCCAAAAAATCAAGTTTACCACCTTCATTTTGCTTGAAATCGCCAAAAGTGGTTCCGGTAATGTAAGCTGTACCTATCGATAAGGAGTAGTTGTTGCTCTCCGGAACATCCTTAGTTAAGATTTTAACAAAACCACCTGAAAAATCGCCCGGAAGTTCAGGTGCCGGTGCTTTGTAGATTATCATGTTTTCGATCATTGAACTGGGAATGACATCGAACGAAAAAGCGCGGCTGTCGGCTTCGGAACTTGGTGCCGCAGAATTGTTGAGCCACACGTTGTTGTAGCGTTGGTTCAATCCGCGGACTACGATAAAACGGTCGCCTTGTATGGTTACGCCGGGAACACGTTTAACCACTTCCGAAGCATCGCGGTCCTGCGAGCGTTGAATTTGCTGGTTCGATATCCCGCTCGACACCACACTGTTCGATTTGATGGCAGTAATAATCGAAACGTCAGAACCTTTGCGCCGTTCGGCTACCACTGTAATATCGCCAATGGCCACACTAACCTCTTCCATTTCGGCTTTAATTTGAACCGTCTTGCTGGCTTCAACTTTAATATCTTCAAAAATTACAGGATTATACGATATATATGAGATTCGAACATTATAAACACCTGTAGCCACGTTGTCGATACGAAAGTGTCCGTCAAAATCGGTGATGGTTCCTACTGTTGTCCCTTCAAGGATAATTTGGGCACCTACCAATGTTTCGCCGGTTTTCTTGTCAAAAACAACACCTTCGATTGCTCCGGCTGCCGAGCTTGACGCTATTGCTCCGTTTGTGATAAAAAGAGAAATGCCAAAGAATACGATTAGGTTGAAAATAAGCATTTTGATTGTCGATTTGACGCTTGTCAGCAACTCAGCTGCCGGGTTTGCCAATGTTGGATAGGTTTTCAATTGTAATGTTTTTAAAAACTCACTCATTGCTTGTGATTCTGTTGTAAATATTCAGCTACAAAATTGAGCGAAGGCCGTTACAGGGTTGTTAATGGTTAATTACAAAAAAATTACTTATTGTTTCAAAGGATATATCTTTAATATTCATATTTATAATTGATTACGTAGTTTTCTTTAATTGAAATGTAACATCGGTTTTCTATTTCAGGCATAAAACCTGATTGTTGAGCCAAGGGGTATAATCTGTAATCGTTTCTTTATGGTTATGTAACTGTTTAGCAATTCCTTTTGGTTTGATTTGCTTGCGGAAAACATTGAGAATTTACCTATGGAGCAAAAAAGAAATATCGATTTAGTAGTGCTTTCCGACCTTCATCTTGGCACAGCCGGTTGTCAGGCCAACGAATTGCTGAAATATCTGAAAAGTATCCGTCCCAAAATTTTGGTTTTAAATGGCGACATCATCGATATCTGGCAATTTCGCAAACGTTATTTCCCAAAATCGCACCTCAAAGTGATTAAACATTTATTGGGATTAGCTTCAGCCAGGACAACGGTTTATTATATTACCGGCAATCACGACGAGCTTTTTAGAAAATTCGATGGTTTTAAGATAGGTAAACTAAAGATTGTAAATGATTTACAGTTGAAATTGAACGGTCGGAACGTTTGGTTTTTTCATGGCGATATTTTCGATGTGGTGATGCAATATTCGAAATGGCTGGCAAAACTGGGCGCAATAGGTTACGATACATTAATTTGGCTCAATACACGTGTCAATCAGCTGAATAAACTAATTGGCCTTGAGCCGGTTTCGTTTTCACAGAAAATCAAAAAATCGGTAAAAGGTGCAGTAAAATATATCAACTCTTTCGAAGAATCGGCTGCAGGTGTGGCCGCCGCAAAAGGTTTTGATACAATTGTTTGCGGCCATATCCACCATGCCGAATATCGCGACATTATTACCCGTAACCGAACAATAACCTACCTTAATTCTGGCGATTGGATTGAGAATTTAACTTCTCTCGAATATCACGAAGGCAACTGGACTGTTTTTAATTTCATAACCGATTTTAAAGATCAGACAGAGCATCCTAATAGTGAGTTCGAGCAACTGGTCGATTCAGAGCCCAAACAACTCTTTATGCACCTGCTTCGCGAATTTCAATCTTCAGCCGTATGAAAGTCTTGTATGCCATCCAAGGTACGGGCAATGGCCACATAAGCCGCGCCCGCGAGGTTGTTCCGATTTTGCAGGAATATTGTCATTGCGACATTCTAATCAGTGGGACACAGGCAGATATTACTCCCGGGTTTCCGGTTAAATACCGGATGAAAGGTCTTAGTTTCATTTTTGGGAAAAGTGGAGGGATTGATCTTTGGAATACCACCGTAAAGGCCGATTTGATAAATTTGCAACGAGAAATTGAAGCACTCCCGGTTGAACGCTACGATTTTGTAATCAACGATTTTGAGCCTGTTTCAGCCCGTGCTTGTGCATTAAAAAACATTCCCTGTATCAGTTTAAGCCATCAGGCTGCAGTGGTCGACGAAAAAGCGCCAATCCCAACCAAAAGCGATTATGTTGGCCAGTATATTCTGAAAAATTATGCACCGGCAAAAATCCAGTTCGGCTTCCATTTCAAAGCCTATAACCGCAATATTTACACTCCGGTAATTCGCAGTGCTGTAAGAGAATTGTTGCCCGATGAGGCTGGTTATTATACAGTCTATCTTCCATCATACGATGAAAAAAAGCTGATTTCAGCTTTAAGTCATTTTGACAATGTGAAATGGCATGTATTTTCGAAACACAGCCGAAATGCTTCACAACATGGTCATATCAAAATTTTTCCTGTTTCTGGAAACCTGTTTAGCGATGATATGGCCCGTTCGAATGGGGTGCTATGCGGGGCAGGCTTCGAAACCCCGGCCGAAGCCCTTTTCCTGAAAAAGAAGTTGATGGTAGTGCCGATGAAAGGTCAGTATGAACAACAATGCAATGCAACAGCATTGGCAGGCATGGGGGTTCCTGTAATTAAAAGCCTGAAGAAAAAGCATTTCGACTCTATTGCCCAGTGGTTGGAGAGCGACAGAAAGGTTGAGGTTTCATATCCCGACACAACTCGTTTAGTTATTCGAAAAGTATTTGAGGCAGCAATTTCACAGTTGGTTTTCCAAAGCCAGTTGCAACATGTGGTGTTAGGAAGACCCAGGCTTGAGAAGCGTTTTGCCGGTTATTCCTGATATTATTTCTCTTGTTGATTGATATCAAGTATCGATATAAAAACAATTGGATCGGATAAGCATTTTATTCGATTTTTTTTATAGAAAATCCTACCAAAATGATTGGATTTATAACTTTATTGTTAGTTAATTTGTTGTTATTCAATTGCTTTTAATCGACATTTTGTAAAGCCATAATCGATAGGGAATATTAAACGGATTGATTATTTTTGTGGCACGTCCGGCAGGAGAGTGATAGAATATACTTCTCCGTGCCGGATCTTTATTAGTCAGCATATTATTCTATTATGGAACAACATACTATCAACCATTTACGGGAACTCGAAGCTGAGTCAATCTTCGTTATTCGCGAAGTTGCTGCACAGTTCGAAAATCCTGTAATGTTATTTTCTGGTGGAAAAGACTCGATTGTGATGTTTCACATTGCGCGTAAAGCATTTTGGCCTGCAAAAGTTCCTTTCCCATTGATGCATATCGATACTGGCCACAATTTTGAGGAAACAATTCAGTATCGTGACGACTTAGCCGAAAAAACAGGCACAAAATTGATTGTCAAATATGTACAGGATTCGATTGATAAAGGTCGTGCCGTGGAGGAAAAGGGGGTAAATGCCAGCCGTAATGTTCTTCAGACTGTAACTCTGCTCGATGCTATTGAAGAGTTGAAATTTGACTGTGCAATGGGGGGTGGCCGTCGCGATGAAGAAAAAGCCCGCGCAAAAGAGCGTTTTTTCTCCCACCGCGATGAGTTTGGCCAATGGGACCCCAAAAACCAGCGCCCCGAACTTTGGAACCTGTTCAACGGAAAAAAACATATCGGCGAGCATTTCCGTGTGTTCCCCATCAGCAACTGGACCGAGATGGATGTTTGGCAGTATATCCTGATGGAAAATATTGAAATGCCGAGCCTCTATTTTACCCACGAACGCGAGGTTTTTAGTCGCGATGGTGTATGGCTGGCCAATGCCCCTTTTATGCAGTTAAAACCCAACGAAAAGGTTGAAATGCGTCAGGTCAGATGCCGAACTATTGGCGATATTACCTGTACCGGGGTTACGCTATCTGAAGCCAATACATTGGAAGATATTATTCAGGAAGTTGCTGCAAGCCGTGTTACCGAACGTGGCGGTCGTGCCGACGACAAACGTTCGGAAGCAGCTATGGAGGATCGCAAAAAAGAAGGTTATTTTTAATGAAGTGATAAGTAATGAGTCGATTTACTGCAGTGTCTTGTGGGTAAATCTCTGACTAACTTTAATCCGAAAGTCATGGAAGCAAAAGAAAAAGAATTGTCTGGTAAAGAGACCGGATATTTAGATATGGAGTTGTTGCGGTTTACAACAGCCGGTAGCGTCGATGATGGGAAAAGTACCTTGATTGGCCGGTTGCTTTACGACAGCAAAGCTATTTTCGAAGATCAGATGGAGGCTATCGAACGGGCCAGCATTAGTCGCGGTGGCGAAGAGGTTAATCTTGCCCTGCTTACCGATGGTTTGCGCGCCGAGCGTGAACAGGGTATAACCATCGATGTGGCTTACCGATATTTTGCCACACCCAAACGCAAATTCATTATTGCCGATACCCCTGGGCACATTCAGTACACCCGAAACATGGTAACCGGTGCTTCAACTGCCAATGCTGCCGTTATTTTGGTCGATGCACGCAACGGTGTAATCGAGCAAACTCGTCGCCACGCTTATATTGCTGCGTTGCTCAATATTCCGCACGTGGTGGTTTGTGTCAATAAAATGGATTTGGTCGACTTTGACAAGCAAGTTTTCGAGAGTATCAAATCTGATTTTGAGAAAGTTGCTGCCAAATTGGGCAACAACGACGTTCATTATTTGCCAATTAGTGCCAAACTAGGCGACAATGTGGTCGATTCTTCGACCAATATGCCTTGGTATACCGGGCCTACTTTTATCGGTTTGCTCGAAAAAATACCGGTTGGCGGGGACCATAATTTTTCCGATCCCCGTTTCCCGGTTCAATATGTCATCCGTCCGATTACCGACCAGTTTCACGATTATCGTGGCTATGCAGGCCGTGTGGCAAGCGGTGTTTTCAAAGTGGGGCAGAAGGTTGTCGCTTTGCCTGGTGGTCAGCAATCGACGATTGAGGCAATCGATTTTGGTACAGAAAGCCTTTCGGAAGCATTTCCCCCACAGTCAGTTACCATTCGTTTGGCCGATGAGATTGATATCAGCCGCGGATCGATGATTGTCGATGAGAAAAATCAACCCCGTCAGGGACAGGAGATTGAGTTAATGGTTTGCTGGCTGAATGAAAAACCATTGAATATCCGCGGAAAATATTTCCTGAAACATACTTCGAGCGAGTTGCGATGTGTTGTTACTGATGTTCACTA
>CAYOJD010000097.1:0-601 GCA_964404205.1 uncultured Prolixibacteraceae bacterium | reverse complement strand
CTACAAAGTGAATATCAATACACTGGAGGAGATTTACGAGGACAAAAATGTTGGTTTGAATGATATTGCCAAAATCTCGGTTAAAACTACCAAAGCTCTCTTTTTCGATGCATACAAAAGGAATCGCGAAACTGGAAGCCTGATTCTGATTGATGAGGCTACCAACAATGTGGTAGGAGCCGGAATGATTATTTAAAATTGCTTTACTTCTGATTACAAAATGAAAAAGAGGCCCGTGGGCCTCTTTTTTGCTATGAGAAATTGTTTGAACTGTTACAATCTGATTCCAAAGGTGAACATCACCTCGTGAACCAGGGAATGATATTTTACCGGTTCAACATCAAAACCATCGACCTGGTAGATGTACGCATACTTGGTACGATCGCCGTAGCTGTACGAAATGTCGAACGAAATATTTTTGTTGCGATAGCCAATACCACCGTTGTAAGTAGTGAATTGATAATCTTTATTGGGTTGCGAAATATTGTAAGCATTGGCATTGTAAGGATTTCCGAGAAACTCAATCCCTCCGCGCAGAGAAATAGAATAATTAAAAAATGAAGGGTGTTGTTTTTATTGAGTTTAAGGGTATCCTTTTACT
>CAYOJD010000096.1:0-12203 GCA_964404205.1 uncultured Prolixibacteraceae bacterium | reverse complement strand
ATCAACGACGGGCCCGGATAAGCTTCCGCCTCACGGACAGCTTTCAGGTATTGAGCCTGATTGGCACCCATCGCTACTTGTGCAACATATACATACCCATAGCTCATGGCAATGGCGCCAAGGTCTTTCTTGCGGATGCGTTTACCCGATGCCGCAAATTTGGCAATAGCTCCTACCGGTGTCGATTTGGATGCCTGGCCTCCGGTGTTCGAATAAACCTCGGTATCAAGCACCAATACATTCACATCTTTGCCCGATGCCAGCACGTGGTCGAGGCCTCCGTAACCAATATCGTATGCCCAACCGTCGCCCCCAAATATCCAGACCGACTTCTTGACCAAATATTGTTTCAAAGAAAGAATCTCCTGGGCATATCGGGCATTGTTGCCTGTAATGGCTTCGAGAACTTTGGCCGATGCAACTTCCGACGCGGTTGCTTCGTCGCGACCGGAAATCCACGCTGCAAAAGCCTCTTGTTCGGCCAATGTAGCACCGTTGTCAATAGCCTCTTTCATGATGTTGGTCAATCGATCGCGACTGGCGCTCACCCCTTCGGCCATCCCAAAACCATATTCGGCATTGTCTTCGAAGAGCGAGTTGGCCCAGGCCGGTCCCTGTCCCGATTCGTTGTTTTTGCAATAGGGGGTTGCCGGGGCCGAACCGCCATAGATGGATGAACAACCGGTGGCATTGGCTACCATCATCCGTTCGCCGAACAACTGGGTAATCAATTTGATATATGGGGTTTCTCCGCATCCGGCACAAGCACCCGAGAATTCGAAAAGCGGTTGGGCAAACTGCGAATTCTTCACCGTTTTGTCTTTCTCAACCAGCTTGTCTTTGTACGATACGTTTTTGGCAATCAAAGTCCAGCGCTCTACTTCTGCCTGTTGGGTTTCGAGCGGTTTCATCACCAACGCTTTTTCCTTCGACGGACATACATCGGCACAGTTGCCGCATCCGGTACAGTCGAGTGGCGCTACCTGAATCTTGAACGACAGGCCGGCAAACTGTTTGCCATTGGCCTTAATGGTTTGCGTGCCTTCCGGTAACTTGGTCATCTCTTCTTCGCTAATCAGGAACGGACGAATAGCGGCGTGAGGACAAACATACGAACATTGGTTACACTGGATACAGTTTTCAGCAGCCCATTCAGGTACATCAACTGCGATACCCCGTTTTTCGTAAGCGGTTGTACCGGCTTCGAACGTTCCGTCCTCGATTCCTTTGAATGTCGAAACCGGAAGGATATCGCCTTTCTGTGCATTGATAACATCGACAATATTGCGGATAAACGCCGGGCGTTTTTCTGCACTGTCGTCGTTTCCATCGGTAAGTGTTGCCCATTCGGCCGGAACTTCGATTTTCTGAACGTTGTCGCCACCGGCGTCAACAGCTGCAAAGTTCATCTTAACAATGGTTTCGCCTTTCATGCCATACGATTTCACGATGGCTTTCTTCATGTGTTCAATAGCCAGTTCGTAAGGAATGACATTGGTGATTTTGAAGAAGGCACTCTGCATAATGGTGTTGGTACGGTTGCCCAAACCAAGGTCAACAGCCAGTTTTGTGCCGTTGATAATATAGAAGTTGATCTGGTTTTCGGCCAGATATTTTTTCATTTGAAGGGGAAGGCGGTTTTTAACCTCTTCTTCTTCCCAAATGGTATTCAACAGGAATGAGCCTCCTTTCTTCAACCCTTTCAGTACATCGTAAAGGTTGATATAAGCCTGAACATGACAGGCTACAAAGTCGGGGGTGGTAATCAAATAGGTCGAACGAATGGGGCTGTCGCCAAAACGAAGGTGCGAAGCCGTAAAACCACCCGATTTTTTCGAGTCGTAAGCAAAATAGGCCTGACAATATTTATCGGTAGCTTCGCCAATAATCTTGATAGAGTTCTTATTGGCACCTACTGTACCATCCGAACCCAAACCATAGAACTTGGCTTCGTACAAACCTTCGGGCGAAACTTTTACTTCGGGCAATAACGGGAGCGAACGGAAAGTAACATCATCTTCGATACCGAGGGTGAAGTTATTTTTGGGTTCATTCATCTCGAGATTTTTGTACACGGCAATAATCTGCGACGGGGTAACATCTTTTGAACCCAAACCGTAGCGTCCGCCAACAATTACCGGGCAATTGGCTTTTCCGTAGAAAGCATCGCGGATATCGAGGTAAAGCGGATCGCCGTTGGCTCCCGGCTCTTTGGTCCGGTCGAGGACCGCAATTCGTTTTACCGAAGCTGGTAATACATTGAAGAAATATTTCAACGAGAACGGACGGTAAAGATGAACGCTAACCAAACCCAGTTTCTTGCCTTGGGCATTCAGATAGTCGATGGTTTCACGAATAGTTTCAGTTACCGAACCCATGGCAACGATAATATTCTCGGCATCGGGGGCACCGTAATAGGTGAACGGGTGATATTCGCGGCCGGTGATTTTGGTAATCTCCTGCATGTAAGCTTCGACCATATCCGGAACGGCATCGTAAAACGGATTGGCTGCCTCTTTCGCCTGAAAGAAGATATCAGGGTTCTGTGCAGTACCACGAGTGACCGGATGCTCAGGATTAAGCGCACGGTTGCGGAATGCCTGAAGCGCTTCCATGTCGAGCAGCGCAGCAAGATCGTCCTGCTTGATGGCTTCGATCTTCTGAATTTCGTGCGAAGTGCGGAAACCGTCGAAGAAGTTCATGAAAGGGACACGGCTTTTGATGGTGGTAAGGTGCGCTACACCGCTAAGGTCCATCGTTTCCTGTACCGAACCCGATGCCAGCATGGCAAAGCCGGTTTGACGGCAAGAGTAAACGTCGCTATGGTCGCCAAAGATAGAAAGTGCGTGACCGGCCAATGCTCTTGCACTGACGTGGAAAACAGTTGGCAACAATTCGCCGGCAATCTTATACATATTGGGGATCATCAGCAACAAACCCTGCGAGGCAGTGTAAGTTGTAGTCAATGCCCCCGACTGTAACGAACCGTGTACAGCACCTGCGGCACCACCTTCACTCTGCATCTCGGCAAGGCGAACTTTTTGACCGAAGATATTTTTGCGGCCGTTGGCAGCCCATTCGTCCACTACCTCAGCCATTGTTGAGGAGGGGGTGATCGGGTAAATACAGGCTACCTCGCTAAACATATAGCTGATGTAAGACGCTGCATAGTTACCGTCGCATGTGATAAACTTCTTTTCTTTTGACATCTCGTTTAAACTTTAATGTAAGTAATTCTATTCTTAGTTATTTGTCTTTTTTAATTAATATAGAAACCCGAACAGCCACAGCGGAATAATGTTTCCTTCGCCGGTTTCAATCATATCGGCAGCCGCAAAATGGTTCTCCCCTTCCGAACGTGAGTACTTCCCGCCCACGGTAAATTCATATTTGTCGTCAACCTTAAAATCAAACTTTTTGGAGGTTGAAACCCGCATGCGGGAGCCAACCTGATTATAGAAAAAGGTACTTCTAAGGTTTTGATTGTTGATATTGTCGGGCGCAACCACGTGCAACAGGTTGGTGTTTTGCAGGTAAACCACATCGGGTTTTTGCAGTTGTCCGTTTGTTCCGTTCGATACCAGCAGATTGATAATTCTGGCATTTTTTAAGTAACGAAGGTAATTCAATACGGTTGTGCGCGATGTTTCAATCTCGGCACTTAATTTGCTTACGTTGGGTGTGAAGGGCATTTGGCCACCTATCAGTTGGAGCAACTTTCTCAGTTTGGGCAGATATTTCAACTCAATCTGATTAAGATAGGTTACATCGATTTCGAGCGCCAGGTTGATATGCCGAAGCAGGTTCTCGCCATAGAACTCTTGATTCTTAATGAAGTAGGGGTAGTATCCACTTTTCAGATATTCAGGGAAATAGGCAAGTGGCCTGACGTTTTGGATGATTCCCGGAACGATTTCGCGGTGATTGGTGATAATCTCTTCGAACCTGATGCGCGGGAAATGACTATCGGTTTTGTAATTGAGAAACTCGCGGAACGAAAGTCCCTCGAGGTGGTAAATACGGGCAATATCTTTCAGGGCATCATTCCCCTCGATAACACGCAGTACCGGTGAACTGGAAAATACGATTTTCAACTCGGGCAGTTCGTCGTAACATTGCCTCAGTTCGGCCGACCATTCGGGATACTTGTGCAATTGATCCAAAACCAGCACTTTGCCTCCACGTTTGTAGAACTCGTCGGCAAACGAAAATATTCGGCGTTTGGTAAAATAAAAGTCGTTCAGGTTCACATAGAGGCACTCGCGCGAATCGCCAAACTGCCTTCTGATAACATCGAGCAGAAAAGTGGTTTTGCCCACTCCCCGAAATCCTTTGATTCCGATGAGCCGTTGCGACCAGTCTATCTCGTGATAAAGTTCGCGGGCAATAACATCGGTTGAGGCATTAACCAAAATCTTATGTGCTTCGAAGAAATATTCCACCTGCTAATGTTTGGTTGTACAAAATTATATCAACTCGATGGAAAAAATGTCATCTCCAAATAACAATCTTTAGATTGGAATGTAATTTATATCTAATAAAAATAATGATTGAGTGTTATTGATAAATAACAAAAGCCATTGTCAAGCCGTTTGCAACACTCAACAAAAAAAGGAGCCCTGAGGCTCCTTTTCAACTATTTATCATTCAACGATTAGCTTCCCATCGAAATCAGAAACTCTTCGTTTGAGTTCGATTTTAAAAGCCGATCCTTCACAAATTCCATCGCTTCAACCGAGTTCATCCCATTCAGGAAGTTACGCAGAATCCAGATTTTGTCCATCATCCCCTTTTCGATCAATAAATCTTCGCGGCGGGTGCTCGATGCAATAATATCGACCGACGGATAAATGCGGCGATTCGATAACTTACGGTCGAGCTGAAGTTCCATGTTCCCGGTTCCCTTGAACTCTTCGAAGATAACATCGTCCATTTTCGAGCCGGTTTCAGTAAGCGCTGTAGCCAGAATGGTGAGCGAGCCACCCTCTTCGATATTACGGGCTGCTCCAAAGAACCGTTTGGGTTTGTGCAATGCATTGGCATCGACACCTCCCGAAAGTACTTTGCCTGATGCAGGGGCAACTGTGTTGTAAGCTCGTGCCAGACGGGTAATCGAGTCGAGCAGAATAACTACATCGTGGCCACATTCTACCAACCTTTTGGCTTTCTCAAGGACCATATTGGCCACTTTTACATGTCGCTCGGCCGGCTCGTCGAAAGTCGATGAAATAACTTCGGCGTTCACACTACGGGCCATATCGGTTACCTCCTCCGGACGTTCGTCTATCAGCAGTATAATCATATAAACCTCAGGGTGATTGGCCGCAATTGCGTTGGCAATATCTTTCAATAATACCGTCTTGCCTGTTTTGGGCTGAGCAACAATTAAGCCGCGCTGGCCCTTGCCGATGGGGGCAAACATATCGACCACACGGGTGGAAATATTACTCGATTTGCCGGTGATATTGAATTTCTCGTCAGGGAAAAGTGGCGTGAGGTGGTCGAAAGGGACGCGGTCGCGAATGTATTCGGGGCTGCGGCCATTGATCTCGATTACTTTTACCAGCGGAAAATATTTTTCACCTTCCTTAGGCGGACGGATAATGCCATGAACGGTGTCGCCGGTTTTCAAACCGAAAAGTTTGATCTGCGACTGCGATACATAAATATCATCGGGCGAGGTAAGATAGTTGTAATCCGACGAGCGGAGGAATCCATATCCTTCCTGCATAATTTCAAGGGCACCGGTTGCACTGATAATTCCTTCGAAATCGTATGTTTTTTCGGCAACCCTTTCGGTTTCGCCCGACTGCTGTTCGCGTTGTGGCTGAAACCGCTGCTGTTGTTGCGATTGATTTCTTTGCTGCGGCTGAAAACTTCCTTCGCGACGTTGAAGATTTGGTTTAACCCGGTTGCGCGTGTCATTGTTTGCCGGAGCTTCATCTGTACGCTCAGGTTCTGACGGCAATTCTTCAACTTTTACAGGCTCCGAAGTTTCATCTTCTGCAACTTTTGGGGTTGCTGTCGACGAGATAATGGCCTGTTCGTTGCGCAAAAGACGTGGACGCTTTTCAGGTTTACGGAAAAAAGATTTGGCAAACGACTGTTTTTCAGCAGACAAACCGTCAGTCTCAATCTGATTTTCTTCTGCCGGGGCATTGTTCTCAGTTGATGTTTCTACCGGTACAACTGTTTCAGCGGGTTCCTGATTGTCGGTTGCTTTGATTCTTTTTAGGATTTTCTTTTCAGGTTTTGGTTCTTCCGTAGCCGGTTTGGCTTCTTCTTTCGGAACTTCTTTGACTGGTTTAACCGTCTCTTTGGGGGCTTTGGATTGAACAGGTTGGGCTTTTTTCTCCGGCTTTGGATTTGTGGAGGCATTGATGGCCTGCGTGTCGAGGATTTTATAGATTAAATCCTGTTTTTTGAATGACTCAACTTTTTTAATGTCAAGCTCTTTTGCAATGTCACGCAATTCAGGCAATAATTTCTTGGATAATTCAAGAATGTCGTACATGTTTTTTTGATTTATGCCGAACAGTATAGCGGTAAAGCGCAAAACCTTTTCGGCTTGAATTCTTTAATATTATTAGGATGATATTTTTGGGATTGTAGAAGATGCAGTGTATGATCGCTTATCGTAATCCGGTGCAAAAATAATCTTTTGATTTGAATAACACAAAAACAAAATGGATTTTCTTTTTTGAAAACACTGTTTGTGTGGTAATTCCATTCAATTTTCAGTTCAAAGATAAAAATAATTTTGATGCTGATAATCAGTAGTCTGTATTTTTATCAACGAGAGTTGAATGTCTAATTCAAATTTGGCCGAAGTTTAATTAAAATAGGGCTAACGGGAGCATGATTTTTTTCATTATTTTCGCATGAATTTACGACAGAAAATTTCTTGAAATATCGGCAATATAATAGAAACAAACTGTTACTTTTAGCTTGATCTGAAACTGTGAGGTAATCATGAGGCAACTGAAAATTACAAAGCAGGTAACTAACCGCGAAGCGCTTTCTCTCGACAAATATCTGCACGAGATTGGGAAAGTTCAGCTCTTATCGCCTGAAGAGGAGGTTTCTCTGGCCCGAAAAATCAGACATGGCGATCACAAAGCCATGGAAACATTAGTGAAAGCCAATCTTCGTTTTGTTGTATCTGTTGCTAAGCAGTATCAAAATCAAGGGCTGACGCTTCCGGACTTAATTAATGAAGGTAATCTTGGATTGATTAAGGCATCCGAACGTTTCGACGAGACACGGGGCTTTAAATTTATATCCTATGCCGTATGGTGGATACGCCAATCGATATTGCAGGCGCTGGCCGAGCAGGCCCGAATTGTCAGGCTACCGCTGAATAAAATCGGCTCCATCAATAAAATCAACCGTACGTTTGTCAAGCTCGAACAGGATTTTCAACGTGAACCTACCCACGAAGAGATTGCCGATATGCTTGAACTGCACCCCAAACTGGTGGAGCAGTCGCTCAATACTTCCACTTTTCATGTTTCGATGGATGCTCCATTGAAAGATGATGACAGCACGGACAATAATCTCTACGATGTATTTATCAGCAACGAATCGCCGAGCCCAGATAATATGTTGATCGATTCGTCGTTGAAAATTGAAATTGAACGATTGTTATCGACATTGAATGAACGGGAAGCCGAAGTATTACGTTATTATTTCGGGTTGAGCGGAATTCAGGCCCACACCCTCGAAGAGATTGGACAAGCACTCGACCTTACCCGCGAAAGAGTTCGCCAGATTAAGGAGAAAGCCATTAAAAAGCTGAAAAATATTTACAAAAACAGGTTGCTCAAATCGTACCTGGGTCAATAAAAAATAAACTGCTACCGTGAAACGTTTGATTGCCCCATCGTTGCTAGCCGCTGATTTCAACCATCTTGGTGCCGAAGTCGAAATGGTCAACCATAGTGTGGCTGATTGGATTCACTGCGATGTAATGGATGGTGTTTTTGTACCCAATATTTCATTCGGCATTCCTGTAATCCAGAAAATCAAAGAGGTGGCCGCCAAACCGCTCGATGTCCATCTGATGATTGTTGACCCGGATCGTTACCTCGAAAAGTTTAAAAATGCCGGAGCTGATATGCTAACTGTCCATTACGAGGCCTGTACCCACCTGAACCGGACCGTTACGGCCATTAGGGAACTGGGAATGAAAGCCAGTGTTTGCCTCAACCCGCATACGCCTGTTTTTTTACTCGAAGATATGATTGCCGAATTGGATATGGTGTTGCTCATGTCAGTTAATCCGGGATTCGGGGGGCAAAAATTTATCGAAAGCAGTTATACCCGCGTGGCGCAACTGCGGGAGTTGATTGACCGGAAAAAAAGCCATGCCTTGATTGAAGTGGACGGCGGTGTCAACCTCGAAACCGGGAAAAAATTATTCGATGCCGGAGCCAATGTGCTGGTGGCCGGAAGTTTTGTTTTTGGGGACAAAAGCCCTGAGCAGGCTATCTCGGCGTTAAAAAACTGCTAAGCTTCCGTTACACTTTTAGCTGTACCAATTGCGCATCAACTCCTTTCAGCAGATTGAGTTTACGGGCCAATTCCTGGTTCTTTTCCAAATCGCCGGTCAGTTCCAGAAAAATCAAACCGCTCTCCGAACAGTTTTCCATCACACCATCGTGGATTCCTAATCTGGTTTTGATAAAACAGCCCCAGCCGGTAAGAATTTTCTGTACCATTTCTGCCGAATCTTTTCGGTTATTTATCAGCATAAGCAATACCGTTCGTTCCATCGTTTTCAAATTTTAAGGTAAGTTAGTTCTATTTGAGCAGATAAAAAATGATGGAACCCCATTAGATAATAATCGCAAAAAATGCGCTATCTTTGCCCTCCCTGAAAGGGGCTGACCGGTTTTGACAGCGGGCAGAAGAGGTGCGTAAGCATGCCGGGCTTTGTGTGTTGTCCCGTAAATCAGAATGCTCGAACAATTAAATGGCGCAGATAACTACGCTCTTGCCGCTTAATCGAAGTTTAGTAGATTAGCCCATCCGGCATAAGATGCTGGAGCGAGACATCTCCCGGGTGCCCATTTCCTGAGGCGGCCTGAACCGGAGGTGCTGTAATTTCGGGAATAGTTGGATGGAGGCTCCGGTCGTCCGGCAAAATTAAAGGAGATAAGATGGCAATCGGTGGCCCTGAGCCAGTTGCCATTCGAAAACCAAATTGGGGCTAAGCATGGAGAAAGCGTATTGCTTCCTCGTTTGGACGCGGGTTCGACTCCCGCCAGCTCCACACGGAAAAGAGGCCCGACATTTTTGTTGGGCCTCTTTTGTAATAAATTCATTCTTATTTAGTTACTCCTGCGTCTGATATAAATACGGTAGCTCATTACGGCAAGTGCGGCATAAACAACCATTTGAACCAACAGAAAAATCAGTTCTGGCCTGATATCGGAAAGCGATGCCCCCATGGTGCGCAGCCGTAAAAAAGCGGGGACCATTGTTGTGCTGGGGAAGATATGTGCTATCTTGTAAAGCAATGGTGGAATGGCATTTTCGGGCCACGACATCCCGCTGAGGAAAAGCACTACCGGCGACAGAAAAACCATCAGCATAATAGAATGCTCGCGTCGGCGCAACAACAGCGAGATGGACAATCCCAAAAAGATAATCGAGAAAATATAGGGGACCATCAGGATGGCTGTATCGGCAATTGAACCTTTGTCGGGAAATCCAAACCATTTGTATATAATGATTTGGGTGAAAAGAACATTGAAAACATATATCACAAAGTAGGCAAAAGCCTTGCCCAGAATAATGGGGAAAATAGTCTTTCGCCTGCGAGCGGGGTCTCCGGCAATCACTGAATCGCCCCGCTCTTTTCGTGCCCCGCCAATCATCCCGATTCCAATCAGCAAAGTCTGCTGAATCACAATCAGGATAAGCCCGGGCATCACGTATGAACCGTAAGCGCCTGAGGGATTGTAAAGCTGATAAATGTTAAGTTTCATCGGATCGCGTTGCTGCATGGCTGCATCGGGAAGTGCGCCGGAAGCTATCAGCCGTTTGATCTCGACACCGGCAGAGAGTGTGCCCGATGATTGTATCAGTCCGGTGAGGGTCTCCTTGTAAATCAGAAAATAACTGGCATCGCAATAAACAGTGATATCGCTTTGTTCTCCTTTCAATAACCCTTTCTCAAAATCAGAAGGGATTAAGATGATACCTCGTGCCGTTCCGTCCCAGAAGAGTTTTTGTGCCTCTTCCATATTGCCTGTTTCGGTATGCACCGCCACCTCTTTTGTGGCATCGAGCATACGGCTCATTTGCCGGCTCAGTTGCGAACGGTCCAAATCGACAACTGCTACCGGTATATCTCTGACCACATTGTTTTTATATGCAATGGAATAGACTACCGGATAAATGGTCACTGCGACAATAAGTAACAGAATGGCACCCCCGTCGGTAAAGATGGTTTTCATCTCTTCAACGAAAGCATTCATCGTTGACTCCAATCCCGTTTTTATCATTTTTCCAATCATACGTTCATTATCTTTTCAGCTTCACGTTTTTTTAATCTCTTCCCCAATAGTGGCTGTCGGTTAGTTTCTTTTTCAAACCAGGGAAAGCCAATAGTCCGCCGGCAATATAAAGAAGAAAAACCAACATCGGTACCACAATTTCGGTCAGTGGCTCTCCGCGCAACGACTGGCTCATAAATATTTTCAGCCAGAAAGTATAGGGGAAGATCAACGAAAAAAGTTTGGCCATCAATGGCATGGCCATCGTAGGGAAGGTGAGTCCCGAAAAGGTGAGGGCCATCATGGTGTAGGCACTGCCCAGCGAAAGGGAGAGCCTCAGGTTGGCCGTCAGGTGGAGAAAGAGTACCGCAAGTAACTGGTAGGAAATAATCAGCAATATCTCCGAGAAGATAACAGCGGTCAGGCTTCCCCTGACAGGCGTTCCCAGAATCCGCACCAGCAGAATGTTCATCAGCATCAGGTTCATCATAAAGAGCAGGGTGTACGGGGCCAGCTTCCCGGTAACGGCAATCGTGATACTGTTGTTGGCCCGGGCCATCCATTCGGGAGCAGTTCCTTCTTTCAGTTCCATCCCGATGGCATACACCGAACCGAGAAAAATAAAAACTACTGCCAGCAATGGCAATAACCCCAGCGTGAGAAAATAGGAGTAATTCCCGAAAGGGTTAAAAAGCAGATGGATATCAGGTTTTATTGGCTGTGCCTTTTCGATGGCTATCGTTTCGGGGATTCCTTTTTTCATCATGGCCTGAACTTTGATTCCACCCGAAATGGTGGAAAGTGCAGCGTAGAGTTGCGATTTCAATACACCTCCCTTGACCACATTGGAGTTGTTGAGGTAGAGGGCAATTGTGGCTTGGTTTCCTTTGACAATCGTGCGCTCGAAGCCGTCGGGCAATACCAGTACTGCCTCGATTTTTCCTTTCAACATTAACTTTTCTGCCTCGATTAACGATGCAGGCCGGCAGGCGATATGGGCAGACGAAGTGGCATCGACCATCCGGGAGATATTCCGGGACATACTGCTGTTGTCGTTGTCGACTATTGCAATGGGCAGATTGCGTACCACACCTGCCGAAAACATCCAGGTAACGATAAGGAATACTGCTACCGGTGCAACAATAGTCGCAAAAATCAGGACCCAGCTTCCGGCAATGCGGGAAGTTTCACGTCTGACGACCTGTACAAATGGTGATGCCAAAAAATGGTTCATCTTCCTTTCAGTTCATGATTAGTGGGCTTTCTGGCGCAGTTCGTCCCAGTTGACCAGTGCGCTCATGCCGGGACGTAAGCCTTCGGTAGCTTCAACCGGAATGGCATGCACCTCAAATGTTTTCATGTCGAAATCGCCCGAAGTCTTGGTGGCATTCCATGTGGCAAACTCTCCCAGTGCATGGATATAGGTGATTTTTAGCTCGATCTCTTTCATCCCCAACGCGGGAAAACGTGCTTTCAACAGTGAGCCCTTGCGGATATCAGCCAGCAAATCTTCACGGAGGTTAAATGTTACCCATATATCGTCAAGGTTAACAATGGAGATTACCGGATAACCAGCCGGAACCAGTTCGCCGCTCTCGGCAAGGATATTGGCAATTTCGCCTTTCATTGGGGCATAAATGTACCGTTCGCCCAAATAGGAGCCCACTTCGGTGAGCACCCCTTCGGCCTGCAGTTCCATAG
>CAYOJD010000095.1:1929-12620 GCA_964404205.1 uncultured Prolixibacteraceae bacterium | reverse complement strand
CGCCATTCAGGTGCGAATGAAGATTTACGTAAGCGTTATGCGCAAACGATGCATGGTGCAACAAGTTAAAGCGAAACTTCGCATATCCCAACGACATGGAGCCTACCGGCAAGTCAAGCTGATCGTACGGTGCATCGCCGAATAAGTACCCCCCGTTCACCATATAATTGAAAAACATCTGACCGAGTAAAAAACGTCCTTGAATTGAAGAATGGAACCGCGCATAAAAGCCTTGGTCATCTTCCATCCCGGGAACCGATATTCGGCCCAAATCAACACCAACGTTGATTACCGGAACCGGAGTTACGTAGTAGATCCGATCGAAGAAATACTTGTCGTAATCCTGTCCGAACGCAAAGCGGGCATCCAACACAACCCCGTAGTTCGTGTATTTATCGTAAGCAATTCCATCCTTGGTGAACGAAACATACGGCGTGCTGAAATTCCAATTTACATAGGGTGAAGCCTCCAGGTGCAAGTCTTTTGAGTTATTAAACTCAATACGTCCTTCCAGATATTTCTCCTCTTTCAGGTAGGGATTCTTTTCTTTCGTTGTGAAAACCGCAATAAAGTTACTATTCCCCTTATTATTCGGGTTATGCTTGATGAAACGCAAAAAGCGATCCTGCGAGATCAAGTTATAATCGTTGTAATAGCGGAAACGAAACACAAACTTATCAGTCTTGCCCGGTTGCATGTCGAAGTTGGCTCCAAATTTAAATTCCTTATTTTTTGTACCATAGCCCACAAATCCACCAACTGAGTAACGCTCGAACATTTGCTCACTGGTACGCAACGGAATTGAAATTCGGTTCCCTTCAATCATGTTTGTTGAATAGATATCGAACACCGGCCCAACATCTATTTTCCCCATATTGTAAAAACTGGTCAGAGCAACACCTCCGATTTTGTCAACATTCTTTACAATCGGAGCCTGCTTCAAATTATTGACACTTTGATAAGTTTCGTCATCCAGATGACTAACATCAAATTCCGGTTGGGCCTTCCAATCGCGGGCAGCAACGTCGTCTAACCTTATAGATGTAGAATAGCTTGTAGTCTTATTGATCAACCAGTTACCGCTCGCAATATTATCAAGGCGTTTGGAGCTGTATGTGTTCGTTGAATCCTTATTCGCCTTCAGCGACATATTGATGTCAACACTCTGATGATCGAAAAAGTAATTGCCATTAGGATCGATCTGATATTTCACACTTCCCCGAAAGCCATTGATAAAATTCAGGTTTGCCTTACCCGAAATAAAAGCATCAATTTTGGTTAAAGCGTAAGTATCCGCATCTACCGTAAAACTGCCGGAGAATAGCGGGTTTCGGGGATTCTTGGGTGCATAAGTTAAATGATAGTACTTATGGTCATCCTGAAAGATCGTATCGTTGAAATAGATGTCGTAAAAAAGCAATGCACTCTTACTGATCGGCGATACGTATCCGCGGTCCATAATCTGGATATGCTCATTGTAGAAATCCATATCTACAGCCACATTCTTCAACACAAAACTTTCGATGAAAGATTCCGACCGAGGGAAAATACCGTCTTTCTTGTCATAGACAATTTCTGTAGAATCACCCTGAACATTCTCGGCGACCTCTTCCAGATAAATCGGTGAAAAACGCATATCCTGTCCTTCCAGGCTGACGGTTACTTCCGACATATTATTAAAGAAACGGCTGACCTTTGCGGTTGTGTCCACGGCGATATAAACGGTCGTATTCTCGAGCATTTTATAAGCCGGAATCTGATCCAGCTTATCGCGGTTTTCCTTTTTGTGTTTCTGAATTTGGTTGAATACGATGCGAGCAAACGGAATATCCGATTTTACGGTAACTTCATCAATTTTCTTGACATCCTTTTGCATGTCAACAGTAAATTCATTCCGCTGATTTCTCTTCAGAATAAATTCTTGTTGGACAAAACCAACTGCGGATACAACGAGCGTATCACCTTTGGGAGAGGGTATGCTAAACCGTCCGTCCAGATCCGATTGGGTTCCCTGCAAGGTTCCTTTGATCCATATATTGGCAAAAGGAATTGGGTCCTTCGTGTCTGCTTCGCGCATAACACCTGAGACTCCCTGCGCAAAAACCCCGGAACTTACAACAGCCATAAAAATGGCAACAGTAAATATCCTTAACATGGGTTCTGAACTTTAGGATCTGCTTTTTTCGCTTTTCATCAACCAGTAAAGCCCCTTCACTCCAATACGGATATCATCGAGACGAAGCAATACAAAAATCTTTTCGATATAAGCCAACACACCCCAGCCTACCGCCAGGTAGTACATCCAGGTATAAAAGCCGAAAACGAAAAGTATGAAAAAGAAGATACTTTGAATATACCCGGCCGAAACAGCTGAGTAAAGGTGTAATCCGGGGATTTTTCCAAAACGGGTAAATGCAACGATGTAGCTCAATACAAACACCGTAAGGAATAAATACAAAAGCCAGGCATGCGGTTCAATTTCGGTCCACTTAAACAGGAATAAACCGAGCAAAGCCATCGCATAAGTACAAATATCGGCCAGGTTATCCAGCGCTGCGCCAAAATGCGTCTGCAGCTTAAAATAACGAGCAATATTGCCATCAAGCACATCACTGACCAAGCTGATACACAAAAAAATCACATAGTATTTTTCTTGCCCCGTCAGTGCAAAGTAAAAAATGAGTGGAAATGCCAACAGCCGATAAAGACTGATAAAATTAGGCACATTTATAATTTTCTCTCCTCTTACTGTTATCTGTTTCATTGTTTTGTTTTCTTGTTGTTTAACACGCAACTTTGGCTTTTTTGCCGGAATTTTCGTCAAGGAAATAAGTGATCATGCGATGAATAGACTCGGCGGTCGCTTCGTTATCATCAGCCTCCATTATTTCGTCCAGCTTTGTTGTGTCAAATTGAATATTTGTTCCTGTGTAACTGGCAGTAAACGACATACCAATTGAGATGATTCTCTCATACACACTCATTTCTGATTTATCCAAATCCATCTGCGGAATCAATTCGATGGGCAGCAGTTGTCCCAGAGTTTTCAGGATGTCGCTATTACGAACTGCATTCTTTGCAACCATATTCAAGATCACCGGTAACTGCTGAATCTTTACCGTTTGCACCAGGTAGCTTACAACCTTATCAATCGGAATAAGGTTTTGTGTCGACTCAGGATCAACTTTAACCCGCAATTTCAAATCCGGAGTTCTTGTTGCCAAACTTTGAATTCGTCTTGAGAAATCAAAGATTCCGTAATCAGTCTTGGTTATACCGGTTTTGTTGTTACCAAC
Source organism: uncultured Prolixibacteraceae bacterium (assembly GCA_964404205.1). Classification (GTDB taxonomy): domain Bacteria; phylum Bacteroidota; class Bacteroidia; order Bacteroidales; family Prolixibacteraceae; genus CAZWBR01. Next base: position 9,324 of record CAYOJD010000095.1, on the reverse strand, counting down.
TACTTGCGACAAACGAAGAATATGTGCATTCAACCCTTCGTTTTCCATATGTTTCCGAATCAGGTTTTCCGCGTAACGTTTGGATTGTTCGTAATAATTCCGGAATTCTTCGATATCGGCGATGTCGTAGAATTTTTCTTCGAACCGACCTGCCATTTTTCCACAAGAATAGGCCGTACTAATAAAGAAAAAGCGCGAATTACTGCTTGCTGCATATTTTGAAAACACAGCAACCGAATTTTCTACGCCATCCATATTCGTTTGGAAGATTTCATCCTTGGCTTTAAAATCATACTTCAAGCTGGCTGCAAAGTGATAATAATCGACATCGCCCTGGAACAACTCTGAAAGTGTTTCTTCAGGTAAACCAAAATTCTCATCCAGCAATGAGTAATTAAATATCCTTAGGTTCTTAGGCACCGTAAAAGCTCCATCATTGATATCATTCATAACATCGAACATGCGTTCTTCTGCCGAATACTTCTTGTTTCCGCGCACCAATGCAACGACTTCATAATGTTGCGTCAATAACTCGTTGATGAAGTTAGATGCGACAAAACCGTTTGCTCCATTAATAATTATTTTTAACATCTCTTTTATTTTATAATATTTTAGACTCAGACTCTTATCTGTTTTTTAGAGAAATATTACCAGGATTATTGCAGCACTTAAAGGTATGCTGAGATTATCAGAACCACGCCAGCTTACCAATTCCGCAACCATAGTTACCACAGATAGGAGCATGGCCAGCCAAAATGCTTTAAAATCGAATACTCCTCTGTGAAAACAAAGAGCTATAATGCTGATTACGAAACCTATGAGAAGGAATAAACCACTTCCGAGCCAAGTTTTTTTAAACTTTTTCCCGAATATTTTGATCCTTCCTTTATGAGTTGTAATGTTAGTGCCAAGAATGGCAGCCATGGGGTCGCAAACGGCTAAAATTAGCATAGGGAGTATGTAGATAAATTTATTCTCTTGCAAGTCAGCAAAAAGAAAAGCGACGTAAATTGCAATTGGCAACAAATAACTTCCTACCGATTTTCGTCCAATATCATGTATCGAACCAAGTAGCTTACTGTGTTGGGTAAGAAATAACACAATTGCAAATAGAAGCGCGAATACCAGAACATACCAATGTGAAGGAAAAATATAAGGAAACGGTATCGTTGCCAAAACAGAAGAGAAGTGAGCAAATTTTCGTGTTACTTCTCCTTTTGGACCAAGTCGACGATACGTTAATTCATTAAATATCAACAATAAGCTAATCCCAATTAAATAAATAATTGATAATACAAGTAAATTTTTCATTTGTAATGTCTTTTTAATTTGCCATACATTGAAAGAAAAGGGTAACAAGCAGCGAATGATCTACCTAGTAGATCATTCGATCAAACAGAAATTTTGCTGACCCTTAAATTCAATCATTTACTCTGCTTGATGATATTAGTTTTAACTCAACAATTCCCATGAAGTGTTTCATTTCGGCAAATTTAATAGGCCTTCTTTGTAGAAATATTTATTGGTTTTCCTGCCATTTTTATCTTTAATTATGTATTCGTGCACACTTGATTTGCTTATGAATTCCGATTCTGCGCTTCTCTCTTTAAATATTTTATTAACTTCTTTGGTTTCATTAAAATAAACCAGGCTTCCGCTGTAGGTTATTAAATCATTAACCCTTGCTGTATCGCCGTCACTAACAATCAGATACAAGCCACGTCGACGTTTCAATCAGATATCGGAATTGAGTTTTCCGTTCTCAAAAGTTCTGACATGAGAACTTTCCAGGATACCCCGCTTGTATATCGTATTCTGAATATATTGAATTCTATAGGAGAAAAGACGTTTTACTTTTATACCTGAAACAGATTCTATTTCAAGAATTCCATTTTCAGCTTTCTGGGTAACCGAAAACTCTCCAAAATTTTCTAAAACATTCGGTACCGAATTCCCAACGATAAGCCAATGATATCCCAAGTTCGTATACTCCGGTTTCCAATCGCGCTAATTAGATAAAGGTCATTCGTACTTAACTCATAATAAAACGAAATCTCTTCCCCAAACAAGGGCGATTTATTTAGTTCAAAAGAAATTGCTTGTCCCAAGGAAATATTGAATCGTGTATTAACGGCCCAGAAATAGTATCCATCAGGATAACGTTCAGGAAGCTTACTCCAAAAGTATTCTCCAAATATTTTATTAATATAAATCCCTGTCGTTAATGGTTCATAACTGAAATCTTCGTTTAACTCAATCCTCCAGGGAGTATACGTTTCTTTCAAAGTCATAGTGACATGACCGTCTTGCCGGTTCATTTTCGGAATAAAGCCCAGGAATAAATCGGTTTCCCATTGGTTCTTCTTCCCGTAGTACCATCCGAACGAACCGGAAAACATCCCCATTGAGCCTGCGAATTGAAGCTTGTTTTGTCGGGGGAGTAGCCTTGCCCATTGTTTTCTTATTTTCTCTTCCTTTTGTGATTTCCGAATATCCCGTTCTGTATATTCCGAATCTCCTTCCGCAAACCCGGCAGCAGAGAAATGCAGTAGTAAGCTACTCAATATGATTGTTGTTTTCATTAATTAAATCAATTAAAAGGGTTCAAGCTCGTAACTGAAAGCGTCAGGTGTGACAGTGAAGACAAGGTAGCTTCGTTTTGAAATGTCTTCGCAACCGAAGTATTCAATACCGTTGTTAAAAAAGTCATTAATTTCAAACTGGTGGTTGTGCGCATACAAGCAAAAACGTACGTTTTTATACTGCTCGATGATATAATTGAACATAGCACTAGAATTATTATTGAATTCATCGCTGTATGGAGGTGCATGCATTACTACAATCATTTGGTCAACACCGTTTGTGTCATTCAGGAAACCTGACATATAATCAAAGTCAGGAACTGGCGTAGCGTAGTCAAATTCGAGCGCGTTTGTATTTAAACAAATAAAACGTGTGCGGTGAGAAACGAATGAGAAATTATAGTCCCCGAAGACCTCCAGGTAAACGTCCTTGCCTTGCCCTAAAACATCGTGGTTGCCGATCAAGGTCACAAATGGTACATCCAGTCGATTCAAAATGTCGTACATCCAGTTGTATTCCTTACTGAGACCAAAGTCAGTAATGTCACCTCCGTGAATTATAAAGTCAATACAACCGCGTTGGTTGACATTATCAACGAATAATTCTATCTCGTCGTAATAGCGTTGGCTGTCACCTGTAAATACAAAGCGAAGCGTGTCCGAATTGTCATCCTGTAGTTCAATCTTAGCAATGTTAACGGCATTTACATCAGTCTTTTTGAAGTTTTGTGTATCGTACGGATGGTACTCAAAAAGCTCGCAGGAACTAAGACATAGGACCAAAACCAAGCAGCCCCATCCCCTTTTAAAGTGGTAATTAGTTGTTTTCATAGCCTTGTTTTCTGTTTATACCTTCAGTTAATGAATAAACGTCACAAGCTTCTTCAACACGAAATACAAAAGATTAATTCTATTTATGAATAGTTGCATTTGTATCCGTTTAAAAAAAGTTATATCGTAACGCTTATGTGGTCAATCAGGAATTCATCAGTTGTCTATTTCATAGCCAGACGACTTGCGGTAATTGCTTTTTGCCAATCGTTACTCATCGAAACCATTTGCTCGGAAATTAACCGTTCAAAACAGGCCCTATGGATGAGCCGCATTTCATCCAACCGGTGTTGGGGAACAAAAAGAATTTGCTGTATTTGCGCTGACTCATCTTTTAAATAATGAAAATGAGAAAATGGGCAATTCAAATCACGATTTTTAAATGGACATGCAATAAACAGTGAAATTAGATCTGCATTTCTAACAAATTTGAGATGATTATATATCATGATAATTTTCGTTAAGATTGGTTGTCTATTACTCAGTGGATTGTCTTACAGATCCAAACTCCCTTTCAGCATTTCATTCGCAATATATTCGAGTAACACATCATAGACCATAATCAATGAAAAGGTATGATCATGCCAAGTATAGAATTGTTCATCCGATAAATGAAGATTATTCCGAAGTTGGCTGGGAATTTCCTGTTCGTCCCGCATGAAATATTTTTCGTCAAGATGCTGACATCCATAACGAAAATATCCTACGTCGATCTTATGCTCTTCGAAGTACGACAATATTTTCTCTTGACACCCGACTAGCTTTATATTGTAATTGAAGGCATTAGAACTTAAGCGGATACTCTCCAGCTCCAAAATTGCCTGAAAATATAACAGCTGACTGTATACCCTGGGCTTGATTACTTTAAAAAAGAAAATTTCAGATTTCTTGTCTGGAAAACCGATAGCCAATACTAACTCGTGCAATTGTTTCAAAGCCAGTTTACATTGACCGATTGCAGACTCCGTATGAGCCGCCAAATCATCTGAAACGTCTTCCTTTTTTGAAAGCACTCTTTTCAAATTATCTGTAATCTGAATGTAATTTCTCATGGTAAAAATCACCCCTTTTAATTATTTTCTACTAGACATAACACCTATCATACAACGAATCGTAGAACTATCTTTCAATATTGAAGCACCAGACTGAAATCCTGCAATAAACGATGCTTAAGTAATCCCTATTTATGCCGCATTTTGTTGTATCAGCTTTTGTTGTTTGCTAATAAAAATTGCGCATCGGAGGTTTAATACAAATCCCCAATCTGACCATCGAGCTGTACCGATTGTACTCCAAAAGACCTTCTGCATATCCGTTGTACCATTGTAAAAACAGGTACTGATTAAATTTTGGAGCGAGCTTATAATTGAGCTCCAGCTGCGTATTAGCGCGGGTCAGTTTCTTTCGCGGATTTATGATGGCCGAAATCCCAAAGCGGTCATTCTTACTTCGGTAATTTGCAGCAAGCAGCCCGTATCCCCGATAGTCCAACAAGTCCGGGTTATCGTCGCTGACCCATCCGGCCCACACTTTTGCCTGGAATGTAAAGTACATGTTGTAGAAATAGGTGCTTGTAAACACAAAATAATTCCAACTGCGCGATTTCAGGCTGTCGGCCAAACCATTCGATTCGTGTTCGAAAGCCAAAATTGCAAGCCCTCCCAGCTTGTTGTCGACCACAATCGGTTTTGCCAAGGCCAGTCCCGGATTATAGTTGTTATCGGCAAACGGATAAGAATCCTGATAAATATCCCAGAACGACTTTTGAGTATAAGTCAGCATTAAAAGAGAATTAAACGGCAGAACGGTTTTGGTTAACCGCTGACGGATACTGATCTGAAACTTGGCATCAGCCGAATATTGGTCTATTTTTTTATTGGTCGGAATTCCAGTGGTAAAGTAATTATCCTTGTACATACCAAAACTGGGTTGCCGGTCCAATAAATCCAATACCTGCTGCTCGTTAATTTCCAGATACATCGACTTTGTAAAAACAACTCTTCCGGTATCGATTTGATTTTTCCAAAGTTCTTCTACTTCCTTATCCTGTGCATGCAAATTGCTCACCGAATAAATTGAAACCAAAAAAAGTGAAATTATGTAGTTTTTCTTTCTCATCGTCCTTCCTTCTCCCTCAAAAGGTTAGCCTTACCGGTTAAAGCAGTAAATACGAAACTTACTGAATTAACCGATATTGGCTTCTTCTTTGGCACTTTTGCGACTATTTTGTGTTCATATTATCTGCCTTTTTTCGAACTATTTTGCGATATGCAAAGTAGAAGTCAAAACTTCGGTGTTGTTTGTTTTGTGATGTTTTTTAAGTTAACCGAAAAATGACTGATCAACTCGCAATCTGTTCTTGAGACTCTCCATCCGGGTTTATGCGCCCGGAATGGCACCCATACCGAATACCATGGAAAGCAGGGCAACAGTTTCAATTACCCCCATGGCAGCAATATACATCCCTGCCCCTTGCTTGTCGTTTACGGCCAGGTTTGAACAGGCAGCAGCACCTGCTTTTCCCTGCATAATAGCCGAAGCGGCAATAGCGATACCCACGAACAGGGCAAAAATCATTTGGTTCAGGTAACTGTCCGGATTCAGATCGGCACCCTGCAGGGCGTTCATAAAAATCATCCCGTAAATGACCTGACTCAAGGGCATACCCACCATGGCCAGTGCCAGCGAAGGCAGTTTTTTATTTTCTTTAATTGCCTGTTTCCATAATCCCATGGCTCCCAGAGCAGCAATACCTGTTCCGATAGCGGATCCAACGCCTGCTATACCTAATGCGATGGCATGTCCGCCAAAACCTGTTACTACTGTAGATAAAATCATTTTTGAAGTTTTAAAGTTGTCTATTTGTTTATTTTGAAAGGATTGTATTCACTTCCCGAGAATTCAACATCGGCATGTCCGGCGTACTCGAGCATGTTCAGACGAACGCCGTGCACCAATACCGCCATGGCAGCCAGTGCCATATTTAATCCGTGGCCCAGAATCAGAATGATAACGGCACCCAGTCCGGCGAGTACGGTTGTTAGCCCGTCGCCAATGGCCATATCATTGAAACTAGCCGCCATCAACACCGTTGACAGCCCCACGGCATACAATCTCACATAGGAAATGATATCCGAAAATCCGTTGATAATATTTAAAGGCAAGTTCCCGATGGACGAGAGCATTCCTTTGAAAAAGCTGGTTCCGCTGGAGGCAAACAGGGCCACCAACAGCGCACCACCGATGAACAGCCAGGGCATGTAATCGGGCGCCGGAACCTGCAGCACCATCTGGTTGACGATGAAATAAAGTCCCCAGGTGATGGAGATCCAGCCCAACTGCGCCAGAGCTTTCAGGCGGTTGATGTAGCGGATGGCCTGTTGCAGGTGTCCCACCGTGAGGTGAATGGCACCCACGAAGAACATGAAGCGCTGCACAAACACATTGTCGCCCCCGAAACTGGCCAGCTTCTCCACCCGCAAGTTAGCGAGGAATGGAATGTTGGCCACGGTCTCCGAACCAAAATAGGTTCCGGTGAGCACGCCCCAAAACAGGATGGACACCGAAAGCGTGTACATCAGCTGAAATTCCACCTGACGCTTAAAGCCTGCTTTTTTGTGGGCAAACAGGGTCAGCAGCAAAAATACCAGTCCATACCCCGCATCGCCCACCAGTATTCCGGTGAAGAAGGTGAAGAACAGCATGAACACCTGCGACACATCCAGCTCGTTATAGCCGGGCACCAGCCCCATGAAATTCATCACCGGACGAATGCGGTCTCCCCAGCGCGAGGTATAAATCAAGGTGGGCACCTCGTCCACATCCTCGTCGGTAGTATCTTCAATTACATAGCCCCAACCATTTTGGTCGGCAGCCGTGGTAAAGGCATCAATTTGCTTTTCGGGAATATATCCCTTCCAGTAATTCACCTGTCCCTCCAGCGACTCGCCACCGTACTCCACATGCAGCAGATCCAGGCGTT
>CAYOJD010000095.1:0-1919 GCA_964404205.1 uncultured Prolixibacteraceae bacterium | reverse complement strand
GTTCGAGCCAGCTCTTTTGGGCTTCCTGCAAACGGACTTTTTCGGCTGCCAGTCCGGTGAGTTCACGCTCGGTGCTTTCCAGTTCGGCAATGGTATCGGCCAGTGTATTTTCCAGCTCGCTGCGATCCTTTTCCGGGGCTTTCACCTCGTTCAAGGGCAGCGTTTCGTCCGCCTCTTCGGTAATCAGCGCTACTTGTTGCAAGCCATTGGCTTCGCCCAGTACATGCACATCATCCCGGCCATTCAGCTTTTTCAGCTCCTTCTCGCTCGCTTCGTACAAACGCAGGTACACGCCATGGGCGTTCAGCTCTTGAAAGCTGGAAGGCTCCACATGGCCCCATTGTTCGTACCACTGGAGCTCGGCTTCCAAATTGCTTTTGGCCTGCAGCAGCTTGGTCCGCTTGTCGTCGGCTTCCAGCACTTGTTTTAGGCATTGCTCGGCATCGTGGTCGGCCTGCTTTCCAACAGTAGTTACCGCAACGGCCTGCTCTGCGGAAACACGCTCCAACACCTCCAGGGCTTTGGCGACCTCCTGCAGCTGGCTGCTGATTAACTCAATCGATTGGTTGCGCGGCGGCTGAAACGGCACAATGTGTACCAGTCCCAGGCGGCCCAGCTCGGCCAGTTGAGCATCAACCGGCGTACCGGTATTAGCCATGAACAGGAGCAATTTTTTCATTTTTGCAATCATGCCATGGCCTCCTCTAATTTAGCCTGGTTCACCACCTTGGCGGTGGCAATGGTCAGGCGCTCGTCATCCTGCAGTTTCTGTCCGATTTTCCGGATTGCGATTTTCGCATTCGGAATGCGTCGGTTTTCAAACAGTTTCACCCGGGCACGCACATCGAGCAGTTCTTCTTCGAGCAGTTCAATCTGATCCTGCAGGCACTTAATCTCGGCCTCCAGTTGCAGCTGCTCGGCAACCAGCTCAATGGCATCGTCTACCCAAAGCGGCGTATTGGCCGAGGGCTCCACAATCTTGAAATCGACCCGCTCGAACTGTTGTACCCGAACACCGGCTACATCCACAGGCTTGGTAATGACTTCATTCACCGAAATAAACTCCGCCAGCGATCCCCAGGAGTCGCCCATCACAGCGAGCCAGGATTTGGAAGCTTCCCGGTTCTTTTCGATGGTTTGCCGAATGTCGTCAATGCGCTCAGCAATGGTGTTAATCGTCGACATCAACGATTTTTCCATCGCCTCGAACAGTGGCAGCATCCGTTGCGAAACCTTCAGAATCTTCTTCTGCTTTGCTCGTTCGGTTTTGGTGTATTTAATTTTTATTCCTGCCATTTCTTAACCTTTCGTTTTGGCATCGTTTATCACCGATTCAAATACCTGCGATCCGCGTTCCGGCTCCATCGATTGAAGGCGGTCCAGGATCTGAAGTCTCAGTTTGTAAACGAGTACATTCACCAGGGAAAATGTGTTCCCGGCTTCCAGATCATCCAGTCTATCCCATTGCCAGCGCATGATTTGCTTTTCGCGTTCCAGCGGATTGCCGTCGGCCAGCGATTTGGGCAAATGAGCCAGGCGCACCGGACGTTTTTCCGTTTTGGCCGTTCTCAGTTCCGTCATGTCGCCGAGCAAATCCTGGTACAGCTGGGCAAAGTCTTTCAATTTACCGTGTTCATCGGAGTCCATTTGTCGGAGGTCTACCCGCTCGAGCATGCTGAAATGCTTTGAAGACAGCTGCTTTTCGGCATCGTGGTAGAATTCGTCCTGCGAAATGGGCGGCACCTGTGCGAAATTCAATGATGGTAAACTGCAAAGTAGGTATACCATATTCGACATAGGCTAATTCTCCGTGTTTTGAGTAATTCGTTTTACAAGATCCTTGTTAACCAGCGAAAACAAGCCTTTCTCCACATCATCCGAGCTCAGTACAAACTGCAACCCGTTGTTCCCGGTTGGCT
>CAYOJD010000094.1:0-12913 GCA_964404205.1 uncultured Prolixibacteraceae bacterium | reverse complement strand
GAATTCTTCCTGCACGGCTGACGAAACGGGGTTTTTACTCCCGGCTGAAGATGGAGGCACTCCTATTGTAGTTAAAGGAAAAAAGGTTTATCGCGCAGTGGCACCGGCAAGGAAAAGTATTTCGGTGGAAGTTTCGTCTGAGAAATCGTTTGGCAACCCCATCTGTTTTCATGATAATGATTTGAAATGGCAAATCAGAAACCTTAAGACAGGTGAATTGTCCGTAAGTTTGATCAATCGGGAAGGTCAGTCAAAAGGGGTGTTGCTGAAAGAGATTGAACGGTTCAGAAAAATCATTCCGACTGTTATGTCCGGCGAATTAGCGTCTCTGGCAGCCACAGTCAAAACGGTTTCCAGAGAGTTGTTTCAGGATATTATCGAAGAACCAGAGGTCGACAGAATTGGAGGCGATGCGGCCTTGTTGTACAAGCTTCAGCCAATGCTGCCGGTTGAAGCTGAATGTTGGAACTATCGTGGCTACGAACTGCATGATGTTTCGACATTGGCCGACCGCTTGTTCGATGAGGCACGGCAAACCGGGATAGACAAAGATTATTTCTTGACATTGTTTTATACTTACGGTTGCCGTACGGGGGAGATAACAGAAATTGCCTACAGCCGTCCTGCCGGCAGCGATGCCCTGCCTCGCGAACATTGGGTTGCGGCTGTGGCACAATACACCGATACCATTTTCTGAAAACAACAACGCTGCCGGATATTTCCCGACAGCGTTGTTGTTCGCTTGTGTGGCATTTTAACTAATCTGCCATGCAAATGTTCCTTTACTCCTTGTAACGGGTATAGTTTACCTGCAACTCGATAGGCGTTGCACTGGTGCCTCCCTTTAAAACAACCCGACGGGCTACTCCCTTGCGATCGACATTGACCAGATAGAAACTGGTATTGTCAACCTCTTTTTTGATAAGCTTTTGCAGGTGCTGCGTGATATTGAACGAGTAGGTGGCTGTCAGTGGATTATAATAACCGCCATAGTAGGAGTTGGCCAGTTGGCTGTCTTCCGGGAAGACTTCATCGTCGTTTTCGTCGATATATTTCAGATACACACGGGCCGGTATTTCGTAACGGCGCATATCGGTAAGCAAAGTATCGACCCTGAAAGTAACCGATGCCCGGTTGATAAGATAGTCAGACGAATCTTTCCAGTTGGCCAGCGAAGGGATATTGACTTTAATTTTGGTTCCGCCAAGCGGCTGAAGGAAAATCAACGAATCCTGAACTGTTTCCTGGTTCATATTGGGATAAAATGCACTTTTGGTAAAATCGTGGTCGAAGCCGGCTACAAAAGTCGAATTGCTGGTTACTTTGTAGACGAACGACAATGAATCTTTCAGAGCCGTATGATAATGCAGCTGTAACGCAGTGGACAATGGTTGGATGCCCACCAGTGTGCCTTTACGGTTTACCTGATCGGTTTCGATGTAAAGCCCCTTGAACTTGGTGAGGAAAATATCGTTGCTGATCATCTCGAGCGAGTCGAGCATCATCAGTTTTGCTGCCAGCAGCGGGTTGATTTTTATTTTCAAAACCTGTTCAGTGGTATCATTCTGGGTAGAATCGGTCCTGAATCTTGGAATAAACGTGGTTGACCCTAAAAGGGTGCTCGATGCGAGTGATTTGATGTCGAAACTCGACATGTATTTGGCATCGTATTTTAACCCTTCGTTCAGTTCGTAAACCCGTAAGGTTTGGGCCGTCAGCGTATCGCCGTAAATCAACTTGTAACTCATCTGCAGAATCAGGGAGTCGGTGGTCGAAGTGGCATCGAAATCGGGGTGTGACAAAATTCTGAACTGGGCGGCAAACGATCCGTCGGTACGGCCAAAGAGCGGATCGTTAAAACTGCCGGTATAGCAATAGTCCGGTCTGTCAACCCTCACTTTCTCGTCGGTGTAAGTGAAGGCCGAAATAGTCCCTTTTTCCTGATAAGAACGGGAATTGATAATATCGGAACCCGGAATAAGGTTGCCTCCGAGCGAAATATCGTCTTTCTTACAACCTGATAAAATAATTGCAGGAAGTAAAACCAGCCATATAAAATGATTGTATCGGAAATTGCTGTTTTTCAAAATATCAGGCATTAAATTTAAAACGGCGCAAATTAATCAATATTATTATAAAAATCGAAAAAGGAATCGATGTAGCTCTCTTTTGGTTGATAATCGAGGAATTTTTTGCCTGACGATTTAATATATTGTTCAACCTCAGGGTTTATGGTTTCGCTGCCTTTGATAACGGCATCGGCATAATCGACAACCAGTTTCGAGTAATTCTCGAACGTTGGCTCACCAATAACATTGAGTTTTTCGGGCGAAATCCCGTCTTCCGCAATCTTGGCAGCCATATTGCTGCTCAGGGTATTACTGAATTGATCGTTGTAGACCGAGTAAACTAACTTGGTGTTGGCAAAGAGCGGATTGTCGCGGTAAGTTTCTTTCACAAACAGGGGGACCATGCCGGTAAACCAGCCGTGGCAGTGTATAATATCGGGTGACCAACGCAACTTGATTACTGTTTCCAATACCCCGCGGGCAAAAAATATGGCGCGTTCGTCGTTGTCGTCAAATTCGTTTCCCTGATCGTCGGCGATGGTATATTTTCGCTGGAAATAATCTTCGTTATCGATAAAATAGACCTGCATCCGGGCAGCTTGTATCGAGGCTACCTTAATAATCAGCGGATGGTCGTTATCGTTAATGACCAAATTCATCCCTGAAAGCCTGATTACTTCGTGAAGTTGGTTTCTTCGCTCATTTACACATCCGAATCGGGGCATAAAAGTGCGGATTTCCTTTCCCTTTTCCTGTATCCCCTGCGGAAGATATCTTCCAATTTCAGCAATTTCAGATTCCGGCAGGTAGGGAGTGATCTCCTGTGACACAAATAATACCTTCTTCTTTTCCATTCCCTTTTATTAAATAATTTGCAAAAATATATAAAATATCGGCAAACTTCAACCATTTAGATTTTCTTATCATTTCGAAAGAATCTTTAAACCTTCTTTGTATCACGATAATTCCTTACTTTTGTAGGCTGTTTGAGAAAACATCATGAAGCTATTTACAAAAATTACTGAACTTCGCGCTGCGTTGGACCAATGCCGTCAGTTAGGGCAATCGGTTGGTTTTGTGCCTACTATGGGTGCACTGCACGAAGGTCATCTTTCGCTGGTACGCCAGGCTGCCGAAGAAAATCAGGCGGTTGTGGTTTCTATTTTTGTCAACCCTACGCAGTTTAACGATCCACGCGATTTGGAAAGATATCCCAGAACGCTTGATAAGGATACTGAATTGCTTGCAGGCGTGAGATGCGATTATATTTTTGCACCGTCGGTCGAAGAGGTTTATCCTGAACCCGATACCCGTCAGTTCGGCTTTGGTTCGCTCGAAAACGTGATGGAGGGTAAATTTAGGCCGGGGCACTTTAATGGCGTGGCTCAGGTGGTGAGCAAATTATTTGATATGGTTGTTCCCGACAAAGCCTATTTTGGGTTGAAAGATTTTCAGCAACTGGCTGTTATTAAGAGTCTTGTTGTTCAAAACAAATATCCTGTTACAATAATTCCCTGTGCGATTGTGCGTGAGGCCGACGGCCTGGCCATGAGTTCCCGCAATCGTTTGCTTACTCCCGAACACCGTCAAATAGCGCCGGTCATTTATAAAACACTGCAACAGGCTGCGAAACTTTCGGCCACTAAAAGTGTAGAAGAGGTAAAAGAGTGGGTGGTCAGTGAAATAAATGCTACAGGCAAACTCGAGGTGGAATATTTCGAGATTGTCGACGACACAAAACTGCTTCCGGTAACCAACTGGAATGAGCCGGTAACCAAAGTAGGCTGTATCGCGCTTTATGCCGGCAAGATCAGGTTAATTGACAACATTGTTTTTGACAGATAAAAGATCGGAATATGTTTATTGAAGTATGTAAATCGAAAATCCACCGAGTGACTGTAACCGGTGCCGACCTGCAATATATCGGAAGCATTACCATTGATGAGGAGTTGATGGATGCAGCCAATTTAATCGAAAACGAAAAGGTCCAGATTGTAAATATCAACAATGGCGAACGCTTCGAGACCTACGTTATTCGAGGAAAGAGAAATTCGGGCGAAATCATTCTGAACGGTCCTGCTGCACGCAAAGTTGCGGTTGGCGACATTGTTATCATTGTTTCGTATGCAACAATCGATTTTGAAGAGGCCAAAAGTTTTAAACCAAGAGTTATTTTCCCCGATACCGAGACGAACAGATTGATTTGAATTTCAGTATAAATAAAAGTCTAACCCCGGAGCCAAAGTGCCGGGGTTTTCTTATTTTTGGATAGTAAACAACAGCAAGGTGTCGAAAATCAAAACTACTTACGTTTGCCAAAGTTGCGGATACCAATCGCCCAAATGGATTGGTCGCTGCTCGTCGTGCGGCGAATGGAATACATTGGTCGAAGAAATTATACAATCGTCCAAAAGCCATTCCAATGTTATCGTACCACAGAATAGTTCAAGGCCAACCCTATTATCTGAAATCCCGGCTGAGAAGCAACAGCGTATCGATACGCTGAACAGCGAATTTAACCGTGTGCTGGGGGGCGGTTTAGTTCCCGGCGGATTGGTTTTGCTTGGGGGTGAACCCGGTATTGGCAAATCGACCCTGGTGTTACAGGTTGCACTGACACTAACCCGGTTAAAAATCTTGTACATATCTGGAGAAGAGAGTTTGCAACAATTGAAATTACGGGCCAACCGATTGGCGGGAGATAATGCGAACTGTCTTTTCTTGTGTGAGACATCGCTCGAAAATGTGCTTTTTCACATTGAAGGCGAACATCCCGAATTGGTGATTATCGATTCGATTCAAACTTTGGCTACCGAAAATGCGGAATCGTCGGCCGGAAGCGTCACCCAGATTCGGGAGTGTACGGCCGCAATAATGAAACTGGCCAAAAAAGAAAATATTGCAGTAATTCTGATAGGCCACATAACCAAGGAAGGAAGCCTTGCTGGCCCTAAAGTGCTGGAACACATCGTCGACACAGTCCTGCATTTCGAAGGTGACAGAAATTACCTTTTCCGTATTCTCCGTTCGGTTAAGAATCGATTTGGATCGACCTCAGAACTGGGCATCTTCGAGATGCGTCAAGACGGGTTGCAGGAGGTGATCAATCCATCGGAAATGCTTTTGTCGAACCATAACGAAGGTTTGAGTGGAACGGCCACTGCTGCTTCTATCGAGGGGCTTCGTTCTTTTTTGATCGAAGTACAGGCATTGGTGGGTTCGGCAGCTTACGGTATGCCCCAGCGTTCGGCTACCGGTTTCGATTTGCGCCGGATGAATATGTTGTTGGCCGTTCTTGAAAAGCGGGCAGGTTTTAAACTGATGACCAAAGATGTTTTCCTGAACATTGCCGGTGGGCTGAGAGTGGATGATCCAGCCATGGATTTGGCTGTGATTGCGGCTGTACTTTCATCCAATTTCGATTTATCCATTCCCAAGCATGTGGCTTTTGCCGGCGAAGTGGGCCTGACTGGAGAGATTCGTCCGGTAAACCGAATTGAACAACGAATAGCGGAAGCACAGAAACTTGGCTTTAAGGAGATATATCTTTCGAAATACAATAAAGGGGTTGACTTTTCCCGTTTTCGAATAAAAATCCACCAGATTGAACGGGTTGAGCGAATGGTACGGACATTGTTTGCATCAAACGAAAGCGGGACTATCAAGTGATAATCCCGCTTTTTTATCTAAAATCCTATCGGATTAATATTCCCAAAGATCTTGCTCGAAGTTGAAAATTGCAGTTTTGATTCGTTCTGACTCCTTGGCTGCATATGCCCCTGAAGCATATTGTTCAATGTTACGGTTATTGTAAATGTTCTCTTCCTTCACAATATAACCATCGAATCTACGTGTAAGGAAAAGATCATCGTAACTAAAACTCCGGGCGCTGTTTGTGCTGTTCAACGCTTCGTTTCTGGCCAGTAATGGTCTTACTTCCGGATAATAAATCCAGAATAGTTTTTTACGGAGTACATTTTCCTGGGCGGTGTCTTCGTCTCGATAATAAAGACGAATCGGGCAAAGGCCAAGAATGCGAACCTGAAGCGTTGAAGTCTGTTTGTCGAAATACCAAATTTCTTTAATCATCAGTTGCTTAACTTCTTCCGGGTGAGTATCCTGCTGAATGGTTACATCTTCCATTTCGCCGGTTTCAAAATTACGGCGTTGCATTACTTTTGATGTAGCCCCAAAAGATTCTTCTACCTGAGCATAAGTCAGGGGCATCTTGAACTCATTATCTTCCTGAGAGGCATCGTAGGCTGTAATTGTCCCATCTTTTATCCCTTTTAGCAAATGGTTGACCAAATTCATTCGGCCTTGCATTTCGCGGGTCGGATAGTAAAAATGGAGGTTGGTTTTTTCCCGGAGATCGATAAGGCGCCAAACTGTTTTTGACCATAAAACATCGGCTTCGCGCACACCAGGCAGCGGGGCTGGTTTACGGTCGATAGTGATACGTTTGGTGTAAGCCCCATCAATAATCTGAGCTTTCAAAACAGTGTGTGCTGCACCCAGTAAGACTACTAAAAGTATAAGGAATAATTTTTTCATTGCTTATCTTATTTTAAAGCTGATGGCCGACAGGTTGCGGGTTGTTCCATCTTCGCCTTTTACAATAATGTTGTCTATATATAAACGGCCTCCGGTATTAAGCCCTTTGATCAATTCGTATTGTTCGTTCGAAAACTTATTTCCGTTGGTGGGTTTGTCCACTACGAAACCACCTTTTGAGGTAGAAACGACGAACGACTGAACCGTGAACTTCATTTGAAAGTCGAAGTCGGGAATTTCGGCAAAGACACCTTGCTCGGCCAACAATTCGTTTTTAGATATTACACCTTCGTTTTTCCCGGCAACTGTTGCCATTGGGTTAGGAACTCTTTTTACACGGAATTCAGTCGAGCCAATCTCCTTCTCAGTCCCATCGATAGTTGCACGGACAGTAACAAGGCTTTTTTGACCAACAGTTTGCGGATAAACCAAATAGGTTCCGTCAGCCTGTTGTTCTAACCGGGCATTGGTAATCGATACTTTGAGGTTGGTTGAGGCTATACCCGGCACCGAAATCGAAACTGGATTAGGCAAACCTGCATAAAAGACATTCATTTTGGTCGGGCTAACGGTCATCGACGGTTTGGCAACAATATACTCGTGAGTAAATGGATATTGAACCATAATACCCTGCGGGTTTTTATAGTTGATAACCCCGTTCCATTTAAATGTACCTTCTCTACTGGCACCAGCCCTGTAGAGGCCGGCATTTTCACCTTGCACCATTGGCAAAACATTCCCGTTGACAATAATCTCCGGTGTAGCTGTGGTATCCATTGCCGAAATAAAGACTTTGGCTTCGTAGGTGCCTCCTTCGAGTACATAATCTGACTTTGCTAACACCTGAGCCTGCAGCTTATTGAATTTAAATGAACTGGCATCGATCTGGGCATACAGGTAATTGATAATATCTGATTCTGTATTGCGAATATCACTTTGCATTTTCGACATCAGCGTTACCACGGCAATCAGCGGATATCCTTCGAATTTGCTTGATTCCCACGACTCGGTTTTCCCTTCCACTACTGGCGGGGCTGATGTATCCAGACTCTTTTCAATAGCAGAAATCAGTGCAGTATTGCTTGGTTCGACCAGCGAAATCAAATGAGCACGGTATTCTTCAATGGCTTTTTTGAGCGCAGCCCCATTTTTTTTCACGATCATAATTTCAGCAGCGGTATTCAGGTCGTCTTTGGCATCAATATTATTGATATCACCTTCGGCACCGTCGGCTCTTTTTACAATCATCTCCTTCAAATGAGTGATATAATTGTATAGTGAGTCGGTCCTTTGTTTGATTGTCATCACTTCCTGATTGAGTTTCCCGGCTTTTTGAGGATTCTCCTGGGCTGCATTATTAAATTCGGTATAAACGCTTTCGTTTTTTGAATTGAAATTCTCGATCGTCTTCATTAATCCTTGATCCACCATAGCAAATGCATCCAACACCGATTTGTCGACATTCAGCGCCAACATCGCAGTCAGTACCAGGTACATGAGGCTGATCATTCGTTGCCTCGGCGTTTCCGGACAGTTTTTAACACCCATGTGGACAAGTATTTATATTAACCTTTAATATTCATTGCACCGAGCATATTGCCGTAAACCTGATTTAATGCTTCGAGGTTACGGTTGAGTTGTTCGGTATGTTTGCGATACTTTTCAGCTTCGGTAAGCGAAGCGTCGACCAATTGTTGCATTGCAACATAATCGGCATTCGCCTTAACAGCGGCATCAGTCACTTTCTTTACGCTCTGCAGATGCAATTCGTATGACGAGTTTACGGATGAGAGGTTGCTGTTTACTTTTGCCAGTTCGTTGGCGTATGTTTTGGAATTTTCATTCAGCGTGCTGAAATCTTTGGCAAAAGTATCGGAGAATTCTTTGTATGATGTGGAAAGCTTTTCGCCCGAAGTTGTGAGTTGTTGGTTGATACGTTGCGTTGATTCGGCAAATTTCTCCGCCATATTTTTCGACGTTTCGGCCATTACACTTGACGAATGTTCGTACGTTTTTACCAAATGAGACAATGACTGTTCAACAGAATGTGATGCCCGGGAATTGACCTCGGTAAATAGACTCATCGACTCTGATGCCGAATTGAGGTTTTTAACATAAACATCTGTTGCCAGAGTAGCACTGGAAATATCCGCGATACCGCTAGCGGTATTGGTCAAATCCTGAAGACCTTTTTTGAGTTTTGACAAAAGTTCAGGCGAGATTTCTGCCCTGTCGAGTACAGATTCCAGACTTACGCTTTTGGGTTTTGGCGATTCAATAAATTCTTCATCTTCAACGAAATCTTCTTTTAGTTGAGGATATACTTTGGTCCAGTCGGGATTTTCAATCATTGGTTCAAAGGCTGACAAAAAGAATATCAACGCTTCGCACGACATCCCGATGGTTAACATTACACCGCCTAAGGGCCAGTGCTGGAGTTTAAACAATGCACCCAAAAGAACAACTGATGCACCAATGCTGTAAAAGTAGTTCATCGTCGATCTCCACCTCTTCGAGTGTGTTAATTCTGACATTCCCATGGCTTCGGTATGATTTAATGAAGTTAATTTTTAAAATTCATCTCCAAATGTCGAACGTACGCATCTAAATCCGACGTACGATTTGGCGGTGTCCTGATATTCAAAAGTCCTTGTACCCACTTGAATGTAATAGGCAATATCCTTCCATGAGCCTCCGCGGATAACTTTACGTTTCATTGTAGGCGGATCGTCGGG
Source organism: uncultured Prolixibacteraceae bacterium (assembly GCA_964404205.1). GTDB lineage: Bacteria > Bacteroidota > Bacteroidia > Bacteroidales > Prolixibacteraceae > CAZWBR01. The sequence goes on along the minus strand of CAYOJD010000094.1, from coordinate 3,555 downwards.
TAGTGCATTATATTCGAAGTTGGGGTTCAAGTCGTGCATGAAATTGTATGTCGATTCGTCGAAAGCCGTGATGGTCCATTCGGCTACGTTACCGGCCATATCGTAAAGGCCATAACCGTTTGGATCGTACGAGGCAACTTTGACTGAGGCTTTCCCGCCATCGTCGCTGTAATTCCCACGCATTGGTTTAAAGTTGGCCATAAAACAGCCGGTTTCAGAACGGGTGTAATAACCACCCCACGGGTACATGGAGTTGTTTAAACCGCCACGTGCCGCCAGTTCCCACTCAGCTTCCGAAGGAAGGCGGTAGTCTTGTACGGCAAAATCACCTTTTTGCAACAGCGAGTTATTTTTAAACTGTGTTCTCCACATACAAAATGCCTTAGCTTGTTTCCACGACACACCAACAACGGGATAGTCATCGAAGCCGGGATGCGAAAAATACATTTTAGCCCAGGGTTCGTTGTAAGCATAGGTGTAATCCCTGATCCAAACCAGCGTATCAGGATAAATATTGACCCCTTCGGTCATCACAAAACTTGAACGGCTTTCGATGGGAACCACCTGACCGTTCATATCGGTAACGGTACCGTGGTAACTTTGCGAACTAAAATCGTATGAGTTTTGGCGACGAGCGGCTTGTTGTAGGTCAATCCAGGAGTAGCTGTAGTTCAGTTTCCGGGTGTCGATTTCGCGTTTCCCCAAAATACGGTCGTTTCCTTGGTAATACATTGGCTCAAGCGCTTCTCTGTAGTCAGGTTCAGCCCAATTAAGTTTGGTCCTCCAGTCGAGAATCGGAGGGTCAACCGGATTGCCTTTACGATCTTCGGTTATCTGAAATTCTTCAAATTGCTCAGCAAGTATCTTACGGGCGATTGAGTCGCGGACCCAATGCACAAATTGCCTGTATTCGTTATTGGTAATTTCGGTGTCATCCATCCAAAAAGAGGCCACGTCTACGGTTCTGGTAGGACTTGTAGCAAAGGCAACGTCTTGATCGCCAGGCCCCATATTGAAACTGTGGCCGGGGATTAGCGCCATTCCCAACGGGGCGGGTTCAAAGTATTTTCCGCGTTTTTCAACCCCTATTAATTCTCCGTTACCGGAAGGGCGACACCCGGAAAATAGCAGAACAAATGCTATGCTGCCAAAGAATAATAATCGCTTCATAAGTTAACAATATATGTTGTGCACAACTTTTCAAATTATACTACAAAAATCTGACACTTTTATATTTATGTGTTTTTTTCTTATTGAAAGCTATTGAGTAAGCAACAAAAAGCTCGTGCGATCCGGAATTGTATGCCGAAAGCGCCGAAGTACTGATGTCGTACGAATAGCCCAATTTTAATCCATTTTGAAGTTCTGTCCCAAGCAATATGATAACCGCATCATTGGGCCTGAAACCTATTCCACCCCATATTCGATTATCGTATTTCACAAGACAGGTTGCGTCAATCTGGTGATTTACAGCGTCAGACTTTAAAAAGAACGATGGAGTCACTTCTATTTTCCCGCCATCGAGCGGAAATGAATAACCTCCGGTAAAATAGTAATGCCTTTTAACAGAATACTGACCTTCTTCCTCGAAAGAAAATGTGGCCTGATTCAGGTGCGTCACGGATAAGCCAAGGTAATAATTTTTATGGTTATAAAAAAGCCCTGCGCCGATTTCAAGTAAATTTCCATTGACTTCCTGTTGCGGTAGTGCAGGATCGCTTCCGTTGACGATGTCTCCACCTTCTTCGCTATTCCAGTCGGGTGTCAGTTTCTTGTTAAGAACGCCTAACGATATCCCCGATCCGAGCATACCGTTACCTACTTTTGTCCGCCAGGAGTAGTTTACACCCAGCGATACACTCTTCTCATAACCAGCAACATCATTAACAACAGACAATCCCAGTCCGTCATTTTCCCCGATTAACTTCAACGATGCATCGATATCAAATGCCGTCGTTTGTGGTGCACCCGGAAATCCAACCCACTGGAATCTGTTTAGCAATGAGGCGTTTATAAGGCCCGAGTTCCCTGCAAACCCCGGATTGACGGCCAGATGATTGAACATATTCTGGCTGTACTGCGGATCTTGCTGAGCCCTCGCAGCGAAAGTAGTAATAATTAACAAAATCCAAAATAGTTTAACACTTTTCATTCAAAAGGTTGAAAAATCTTAATTTTGGTCTATCTCCTATTTCATTTTGTAAGCTATGCAGCCTTGCATTTGCCTATTTGATATTGTATAACCTATTAATAGTTTTGGTTAAAAAAATGCCACCACCGTTCCGGGATGTCATTTTTACAAGCTCGTTTATAATCGTTTTTCGAACATGCAATTCGTAACGGGAAATTATCGCAATCAGGCGATGGGACCTCCATCCACCAACGCTTAGACACCGGATGTTTCAGAAAAGTTACCGGCTCCGGTAATCCTTCTATTGGTACCTGATAGTGAATAAAATCAACGGCTTCGTCGGCCGGTGCTTCGTCGATGCGTTTGTTGGTACCATTGATAAAATACCAGCAAATTTGGGCGACCATCATTGCCCCATGTTCTGCCGGATCGTTTGCAGGCGAGTAACCAAAAAGTCCGAACCAAACCGGTGCTGTTGCAATGCCTGAGTACCACGAAAGCTGGCAGGCCTCTTCGCCGGTTAGACCGTTAGGCGAATTTCTGACCTGTCCGGGTGCCTCAGCCAGTTTCATTGCTCCAAAATCGAAACTCACCAAATTGGTCTCGCGAATAATTGGTTCGGCATCGTGAATATCGTTTCTTAATTCGCCAATGGTTTGCAACTGTCCGGTATAACTTTCAGAGACTTCGTCCTTGTTGAACTGATGGGTAAAATATGACTGAATGGCCAAAAAATTGACTATCGTTCTGAAAGGAAGATTGTTGATGAAGATTTCATCGTTTGAATTGGCGTTCTCGCCATAATTGTCAATTCTGTCGTCGATTACCGTAAGATTGGGTTCTTCTTTCATCAATCCTGAAAGAATAGGAACTGTGATATCCTGGCTCCCGCCTATTATTAAAACCGGAACATCAAAGGCGTTCAATTCCTCTGTAACCATCTTTATTGCGGCGAATGAGTCGCTGGCATCTTTGCCCGATTTAATATTTCCAAGATCAATGGCGTGAAAACCCTCTTCGAAACCCGATAGCGAGTAAAGGTGTTTTCGGATCCTGTCGGGCGCTTCGGCAAAATCGCGGCAAAATGAAGTTCGTGCTTCCGGAATTCCGAGAATAAAAAGATCGGGAAGGTTGTTGGCATCCCAACTGCTCTGTTTCAACTGATAACCCAATTTATCTTTGCCTCCCGAAAATTGTTTGACAATTTCCAGTTCTTTGGCAGGTATCAGCAACTCTTTCAACATGGGCGTAGATTTTGGCAAAATGTGCCACAAGGTAAAGAATTTTTAGCCAGAAAAGCAAGCAGTGGTTGAGCCATCGCTATTTTGTTTTTTTACCTGTGGTTTTTTTCTTCTTCGTTTCGGCTTCGATTAGCTGCTTGCATTCGTCGTATGTCAATTGGTCAATCTTGGCATCTTTTTTTA
>CAYOJD010000093.1:6722-13125 GCA_964404205.1 uncultured Prolixibacteraceae bacterium | reverse complement strand
AACCCTTCGCCTTTACTGGCCCCTTTTACCAGACCGGCAATATCGACAATCTCTACAGTAGTGGGAACTACCCGTTTGGGCTTATCGATTTCGGCCAGTTGAATCAGCCGTTTGTCGGGAACAGTAATCACCCCCACATTGGGTTCGATGGTGCAAAAAGGGAAATTGGCCGATTGCGCCTTTGCATTCGACAAACAATTGAAAAGGGTCGATTTGCCAACATTGGGCAAACCAACTATACCACACTGTAATGCCATTTTTAATTTTTTCTGTTTTTATCAGCTGCAAAGGTACTATTTTAACAAGGAAAAATCTATCGGAACAATAGATAATCGGGCTATTTTACTGATATTTGGCCGTTGAATGGCAGAGATATTAAACCATTTCTGTCGAACTATGTCTTACTTGACAAACAGTTACGAACTGCAAAATGACGGCGCTGCCCAACGAAAGCGAGTTGATTGCCCACCTGAAAACCGAAGGGAAGAAGGAGATGGCTTTTCACATTCTGGTACAAACCTACCGGGAGCGTTTGTATTGGCATATCCGTAAGTTGGTGATGAACCATGATGATGCAGATGATATTTTACAAAATGTCTTTATCAAGGTTTGGAAAAACGTGGAAAATTTCAGGGAAGATTCTTCCATCTTTACCTGGCTTTTCAGAATTGCCACTAACGAATCGCTTACTTTTTTGCAGAAGAAACGTAAATATTCTGTCTTTTCGGCCGACGAGATTACCGATTACCTGGTCGAATCGTTCGAAGCAGACGACTATTTCGATGGAGACGAGATTCAACGTCGGCTACAGCGTGCGGTGCTGCATCTTCCCGAAAAACAACGGATAGTTTTTAACATGAAATATTTCGACGAAATGAAATATGAAGAGATTGCCGAGATTGTGGAAACATCGGTAGGTGCGCTGAAAGCATCTTACCATCATGCGGTTAAAAAAGTGGAAGAATTTATGAAAAAAGAGAATAATGGATTATGATCGTTAAACCATTTATGTGATTTGCAGTCTGAATAAACGAATGACTACCATGAAAGAGATAGACGAAAATATTGAACAAATACTCGAAAGCTACAAAAAGCCCAACCCCTTTAAGGTGCCGGATGGCTATTTCGAAACATTCAACGAAAAGCTGAACGGGCGCATTAAAGAGAATGAGCAACCCGCGGTTCGCCGCCTTTGGCTCTATTTAAAACCTGTAGCCGGTCTGGCAGCCGCGTTTGCACTGGTGTTTATGTTGGTTTACGTTCCTTTGGTGAAGTTTATGCCAGGGAAAGACTATATGGCCAACCGAAGCGACTCGGCAGCTACACAGGAGCAAGCAGGCGATAGTACGGATAAAGCAGGGACTGTATTGGCCTACTTTACCGAGAGTCAGTTTTTGTCGGTAATCGACGGTGCCGATGAATACGAAAAAACGATGGTGGTGAACAGCGATGTCGTCGACTTACTGGCTTTAAACTGTTCGGACTGGGATATTGTAATTGAAAATAATTAAGCCTATGAAAACGAAAATATTAGTATTTACATTGCTGTTGCTGCCCACTCTGCTTTGGGCTCAACGACGTACCGACGAGGCTACCATCGAAATGATAAAAACCAAGAAGATTGCTTTTATCACCGAAAAAGTGGGACTGACTTCGCAGGAAGCAGAAAAATTCTGGCCGGTTTACAATCAGTTGGAAAAAGAACGTTATAACCTTCTGGACCAAAAGCGAAAGCTCGAAGAGCAATTTCAGTCTACCACTCCAACACGGAGCGAAGCTGAGTATAAAAAAATGGCTACCGATTTTGTAACCATTCAGCTCAAAGAGGGTAAGCTGGCCGAGGAGTATAATATCAAATTGCTTGGGATATTGCCTGCAGACAAAGTGGTTAAACTTTATGTAGCCGAAATAAAATTCCGTTCCTATCTTTTCCACGAAATGCGTAAAAACCAGGAACAGAAAGGAAAAAATTAAAACAGAAACAGGAGTTTTTAAATTAGCAAGGTTGAGTTTACAGAGCAGCATTGAAGTCGTTTTCAATGCTGCCTTTTTTTTATCGGATATAAGCTAAAAGATCGGTTGCCTGAACCAAATGCTGCTCGCCTGTAACCATATTTTTTACGGTAAGTTGTTGCGAGGCCATTTCGTTTTCGCCAGCCATAATTACGTACTGAATCCCTTTTTTATTGGCATAGGCCATCTGTTTTTTCATCTTCTCGGCCGACGGGTAAATTTCGGTCGAAATGCCTGCAGCCCTCAATCCAGTAATTATCGGAAGGCAATAGCGTTCTTCCGCGTTGCCAAAATTGATAAAGAATACTTGTGTGGCAGTTTCAGAGCTGGAAGGAAAGAGGTTTAACTGTGTCATCACATCGTAAATCCGGTCGGCACCAAATGAAATTCCTACTCCAGATATTCCCGGCAGGCCAAATATTCCGGTCAGATCGTCATAACGACCTCCGCCGGTTATCGAGCCAATCTGCATATCTTTCGCTTTAACTTCAAAAATGGCACCGGTATAATAGTTGAGCCCACGGGCCAGTGTGAGATCGAGTTCCACTTCTGTAGCAATACCCAGCGATTCGACATAGTCGAAAATGGTAGTTAGTTCTTGAATACCTTTTATCCCTGTTCCGGAATGTGCTATTACCCGGGCAATCTGTCCAAGTTTTTCGCGGTTATTGCCCTTGAGCGATAAGATTGGCTGCAGTTGGGCTATGGATTGGGCCGAAATACCTTTCTCCGCTAACTCATCGTTTACCTTATCGATGCCGATTTTATCAAGTTTATCGATAGCGACCGTTATATCGGTTATCCGTTCAACAGCCCCGATGGTTTCGGCAATGCCGGCCAATACTTTTCGGTTATTGATTTTCAGTACAACATTAATGCCCAGTTGGCGATAAACTTGATCGACAATTTGAATCAGTTCTACCTCGTTCAGTAATGAATCGGATCCAATTACATCGACATCGCACTGGTAAAATTCGCGGTAGCGTCCTTTTTGCGGCCGGTCGGCCCGCCATACAGGTTGAATCTGATATCTTCGGAAGGGGAAGGTGATTTCGTTTTGATATTGCACAACAAAACGGGCAAACGGAACAGTCAGGTCGTAACGCAATCCTTTTTCCGAGATTTGTGAAGTAAGTTTAGCACTGTTCTTTTCAGTAAGTAAGGTCTCGTCGGCTTTGGCCAGAAAATCACCTGAATTGAGAATCTTGAAAAGCAGCTTGTCGCCTTCTTCGCCATATTTCCCCAACAAAGTCGATAAGTTCTCCATCGCCGGTGTTTCGATGGGTTGAAAGCCGTAAAGTTTGAAAACAGACTTGATGGTGTCGAATATATAGTTGCGTTTAACCATTTCTTCGGGCGAGAAGTCGCGGGTGCCTTTGGGTATCGAAGGTTTCTGGGCCATTTTACTGATTTTAAAAATTCAGTTGCAAAAATAATCAAATAAAAGAAAAGAGGTTACCTGACGGCAACCTCTTCCGGGTATAATCTGAACCATTAAGTACTGTTAAAAGAAATATCTGAAGCCAATCTGGGCTCTCCAGCGTGAACTGAAATCAGATGGGGTATAAGGTTTCGAGTTGGTCATGCCCGAACCTGTGTAGTTGAAAGTCGGTGCATTGATATATCGGTAACCTGAAGATGATGGATCCATATCCTGAAGTCCTTTGTATTCGATCAGGCTGAACTGCTGATTCGAAGCATAGTACTGCATACCCCACTCTTTGTTCAACAAGTTGCCAATATTCATTACGTCAAGCGAAACCTGGAACCTGTTGGTTAAACCGCCGGTTTTAACTTTAATTTCCTGTAAAACTTTGAGGTCGAACTGATGAGAGAATGGCAGGCGTGCACCGTTGCGCTCTGCATATTTGCCACGACGGGTTTTCAGGTAATCATCGCTTTCAATAAAGCTGTTCAGCATATCCCACTGGTCATCAGCACTGATGGTAACAGTTCCACCATTGACTGTAGCCGAATAGTTGACAAGGTTTATCTGATCTCTTGTTTCAGGAACAAAGATAAGGTCATTGTCTGTAGCATCGTTGTTGAGGTCGCCCTTATAGATGTATGAATACGGCTGACCTGACTGGCCGTTGTAGAACAGTGAAACCTGAGTTGACATTAAACCTTTAAAGTACTCTTTTTTATAAGAAACATACCCGATAACCCTTGAACCAAGGTCGTAGTTCGAACGGGTAAGTTCGAGATTGTTCAAGCCTTTTACATTGTTGACATATCTCCAGTTTGAATAAGCTACACTTGAAGTACCTGAGTTGAGATCCATTGAACGGCCAAAGGTATAGGCTGCCGAAGCGTCAAATCCGTTTCTGAAGTTTTTCTGCAACTGAACAACAAAGTTATAAGTGTAACCTTTGTTGGTGTTTTCCAGTTTAACGATTTCCTCGTAATTGGCATCCAAACGTGCCGGACTGTTATAGTTCCTGTTGGTCGTACTGGTACTTGCAGGGGTGTAGCGAGGACGATGGTCGGCCCCGATAAAGGTGAACGTATTATCGACCTGACGGTTAAGATTGATGAAATTGATGTTGTTAAGGGTTTTGCTGTAGATAGCTTCAACCGTACCTTTAATGCCCCATGGCAACATTTTCTCAATCGCAATGTTTGATCTGAATACCTGAGGGAATTTGAAGTCTTTGTCAATAACGTTGATTGCCCCACGACCGGCAGTTTTACCAAGATCCTCGGCCAGAGGCTGATCATATGGATCTGCATTGAATTTAATACCAGCAGGGTTGGTGATTGGGGTGCCACTCGATGATGAGCTACCTACACTGTAAGCACCATTCAACTGACCGTTGTTTGAATACTGGTTTGAGACCCAAACAAATGGAACCCGGCCCGTAAACAAACCTGTACCACCACGAATCTGGAAAGACTTATCTCCATTGACATCCCAGTTAAAGCCAAAACGTGGTGACCACATTACGCGCGTTTTGGGTAAGTCGCCAGTGGCTACGTCTTGAGCCGCATATGCGGTATTAAATGCTTCATTTGATCCGGGGGTTTCAGGGAAAAGCGGAACGTCGATACGCAAACCCAGCGTGAACTTCAGTTTGTCGTGCGCATAAAATTCATCTTGTCCGTATAAACCAAACTGATAAGCCGTAAACTCGGCAGCACCCTTGGTTTGCAGCGGATTGTCATTTTCGTCGAACGAATAACCTACAGCATAATAGGTAGGAGATACTTCGCCTGCCGTACCGACAGTTTCAAAGTCGGCCAGACTGCGGTAAGCATAGCTGCCAAAAATATTTTGTACAAATAGGTTGTAGAAACGATAAATTTCGTTGTGCGTACCAAAGGTCAAAGTATGTTTTCCTCTGTAAATGCTGTAGTCGTCACTAACCGTGATAATATCCTGATTGAGTTCGTTGGCTACAGACGAGTATTCGCTGCCAATAGTGATAGAGCGGCCGCTGCCAATATTCAACAATACAGTTGGGAAATGACTTCCAAGCGGATCCCTGTTGTCGCGAACTGTAGTATAACCAATCAACAGTTTGTTGGAGCTGTTATTGCTGAAAATACTGTTCAATTCCAGACCTGATGAATTGGTGGTGCTTGGAAAATAGATGCCGTTATTGGCAAAGCGTAACGAGTTGGCTGATCGGCTGATACTGGTGTTTTCACCATAAGTATAGCTGTGGCGGAGAACCAGTTTATGGTGATCGTTGATGTTCCAGTTAACTTTGAACAGCAGTTTGTTACTGTTGGTTTCGTTGTTTAGGGTCTCATAGTCTCCGGGATCATAGTTGGGTGCAATTCTGTTTAAAACAGACAATACCCGGTTGATTTCATCGACTGTGATGTTTGAACTCGATGTTCCTGGAATACTTGCCAGAGGCGTTTTTGAACGAGAAATTTCACCATTTACAAAGAAGAAGAGTTTGTTTTTTACGATTGGCCCACCCAGGGTGAAACCAGCCAAATAATCTTTATAATCGGGATAATCTGATTTTGTGTGTTTGACTGGCTCGTTTTTGCCAACAAGGCTTTCGTTGTTGCCGTAGTAATAAGCCGAACCCGAGAATTTGTTGGTACCGCTTTTGGTTACGGCATTGATGCCACCGCCGGTAAATCCGCTCTGGCGGATATCGTAAGGGGCAATATTAATTTGAAACTCTTCGATAGCATCGAGGCTGATGGGTTCGATACCGGTCTGTCCGCCGTTGGTTCCTGAATTGGAGAGGCCAAAAACGTCGTTGTTAACCAAACCGTCGATAGCAAACTGGTTATAGCGGTTGTTTGATCCGGCAAACGATGTTCCGTTCCCCGAAACGTTGGCCAATGGGCTCAGTTTGGTAAAATCTTTTAACCCGCGGGAGATGGTTGGTAACGACTCCATTGTTTGTCTGGAGATGTTAACGGC
>CAYOJD010000093.1:5949-6712 GCA_964404205.1 uncultured Prolixibacteraceae bacterium | reverse complement strand
TGATACCAACAACGGTAACTTCGCCAACTTCAGTTGTGCTTTCTTTTAAATCGGTATTTACCGTGTACGATTCACCCAGATAAAGGGTAATGTCGGTAAGGGTCGATTTGGTGTACCCGATAAAAGAAACTTCAACAGTGTACGGACCACCTGTACGCATCCCCTGAATGGTAAAACGGCCATCGGAGTTGGTTATTGTCCCATACTGGGTTCCTGACGGAACATGGATTGCAACAACAGCAGCACCAGGTAGTACTTCGCCGTTGCCGGTAATTTTACCGTTAATCCCGGATGTTGTAACCTGAGCAAACAGCGCAGGCACCATTGCGAGAAATAGCATTACGGATAAGCAGAGCTTTCGACAATTGTTTTTCATTAAAAGTGATTTTAAAGTTAACAGTTACAAACAGGTAAATATTTGATATTTTAATTATTAGCTTATTGTTTTGATTTTTGGAACCTTACTTTTCCTTTTCGGAGGAAATTTAACAAATTTTTACACAAAAATAGAAGGCTTGTTTGGTAAAATCATCAGCTAAATATTAATAAAATATTAAAAAAGAATTTCAAAATTATGAAAAACAGTGTTTTGTAATCCACAAATTTTCACTATCTAAGCAAATCTGCTTCGGACTCTGTCGTAATTGTTTAAAATTTATTTAAACTATCAGTCAGTCAGCTTTTTGCAAGTGCGTTTGCGCTAAATTTAATTTGCATTGTTGTGCATTTGGAGATAAGAAGCGGGTAAGGTGTCACTTACTTT
>CAYOJD010000093.1:0-5939 GCA_964404205.1 uncultured Prolixibacteraceae bacterium | reverse complement strand
GTTGTGCATTTGCTATCTGTGTCGGTAGGTTGATATTAAAATAGCAATGAATTTGTAATTTTGCACCGTTAAAACGAAATGAAGCTCAAATGGAAAGAAAAGAGTTGGAGCAAATTGTTGCCCGTTGTGGATTTGTGGATTTATCTTTGCCTGCCGAAATCAATTTGATTGATGAAATAAACCGGCTTAAAAAAGAGAGAAATGCAGTCATTCTCGGACATTATTATATTACCCCTGATCTTCAGGACATATCTGACTTCCTCGGCGATTCGCTTGCTTTAGCTCAGCAGGCCAAAGTTACTGAAGCCGACGTAATCCTCTTTATTGGTGTTCATTTTATGGGTGAAACGGCCAAAATCCTTAATCCGGGTAAAAAGGTAATTGTTCCCGATTTGAATGCCGGTTGTTCGTTGGCCGAGTCGGCCCCGAAAGATAAATTTAAAGCCTTTGTCGATGCCCACCCCGGACACAAGGTGATTTCATATATCAATTGTTCAGCTGATATCAAGACCCTTTCAGATGTGATCGTAACATCATCAAATGCGATGAAAATTGTCAATTCGTTCCCGAAGGAAGAGAAGCTGATATTTGCACCGGATAAAAACCTGGGCAATTATCTGAATGCTGTCACTGGTAGGGAAATGGTTTTGTGGGATGGGGCTTGTATGGTGCACGAACAGTATTCGCTCGAGAAGATTATCGAATTGATCGAACAACATCCTGATGCCGAATTTATTGCACATCCTGAATGCGAAAAACCGGTACTTATGGTCGCCAATTATATCGGTTCGACTACGGCATTACTGAATTATGTGAGTATAAGTAATTCACAGAAATTCATTGTGGCAACCGAGAGCGGAATTCTTCATCAAATGAAGAAGGCCTGCCCTGAAAAGGTGTTTCTGCCGGCCCCATCAATCGATTCGACATGCGGGTGCAACGATTGCAGTTTTATGAAATTAAATACTTTAAAGAAGCTCTATTTGGCTTTAAAATATGAAATGCCTGAAATTAAACTGGACGACGAAACCATATTGAAAGCCGAAAAGCCTATTCTAAAAATGCTTGAACTTTCGGTATAACTGGCGGATAATGAGATTGACCGTCGAAAGTGAACCGGAGCATGTTTTACAATGGCATAATTTTGTTTTCTTTGCATACAGATTCAATTCATTTGATAATTATTTGAAATCATCTATTCATGAAGAAAGTTAGCCGTTTGTTTTTTTTGACAGTACTCGTTGCAACAATTTTGTTTGGAGCCTGCAAAAAAGACAAAGAAGATTCAACAACAGAGACTGATCCAGGAGTTTTTTCAGGTTCGATTGCCATCTATTCAAGTGCCAATGATACTACGTTGAAGAATTTTCTTGAAGGTGATTACCATACCATCTCTGGTTCGCTAATGCTTTATACGTCTGATGCCATCGACTATGGAAAATATTTGGTAAACCTGAAGAAGGTGGGCGGCTCAGTGAAACTATATAAAATCCCGAACGCCGACCTTAGCTTTATCAAAACCGTGACCCGGATTTCCAGTACGTTACAAATCTCGGCCTGTCCAAATTTGGTTTCGCTCGAAGGCGTAAATAACCTCGATACATTGGGCAACCTTTTTATCGATCAAAATCCCAAAATTAAAAATCTGAAAGGGCTCGAGAAAGTGAAGACAATAACCGATCTGACGGTTTATGCTTCGCCTGCTTTTGAGTCGTTTGAGGGGTTAAGCAGCTTAACAACCGTCAAGGGCAATTTCTCGGTAACTAAAAACTCATCGCTTATATCGTTTGCAGGTTTCTCTTCATTGACTGAGATTACAGGAAATATATCTGTAGCCGAAAATGAAATGTTGAAATCAGTTGACGGATTAAATAAACTCAAAACAGTTGGTGGTACCATTGTGATGAATTCGTTGCCCGAATTGTCGGATTTGAAGGCACTCGTCAATTTGAGCGATACCGTAGTTGCCCTGAATTTGACAGGTTTGCCAAAATTGTCCAATTTGACAGGTCTTGACAGTATTCCGGTAATATCAACTGATTTGGTTATTTCGAACTGTAATATTCTGGGCAATTTAAATGGGTTGACCCGACTCGATTCAATCGGTGGTCGTTTTGAATTGAGCAAACTCAGTGCCCTCAGCGCTTTTAACGGTTTGCCTAAGTTAAAATATATCCGTAAAGACTTCAGGGTTGCCGAATGTAATGCCTTGGCCTCATTCCCGGGTTTAACGCGCCTCGATAGTATTGGCGGAAATTTGGTAATTAATGACAATGCCGCATTGAAAAATCTTAACGGGTTTAGCGCGACCAAAACTATTCGCGGCAAATTGTTGATTCTTGAAAACGATAATCTGCAAAGCCTCGATGGCCTTGAGTTGTTGCGCAATGTCAGAAGTGATATTGAAATCTACTATAACTCCTCGTTGAAAAGCTACTGCGGAATTAAGGATGTCAAGCTAACCGGAACGGCTTACATTAGCCTGAATGGTTATTCTCCAACATGGGGTCAGATTACCGGCGGACAATGTTCGAACTAAAATAGCATAACACACCATAAAAGAAACCGCTTTAAAGGCGGTTTTTTTGTTTTTTGAGACAATACACTGGAATTAATTTTCCAGTGGGAGAAACGAGTATTCGCGCGAATATTGAAGTTGTTGTGAGGCAAAGTCACCTGAATATTCAACCAAAACATCGGTCACCTCTCCGTTTTCGATTTGAAGTGTGTATTCTGGATTTAGAAAACCTGAATAAGGGGCAATTTGGAGTTTTGTGTAACGTTCCAAGACCTCAGCATGAAGATTGGGGTCAACTTTTACGCCGTAACGTTCTACAAGCTGTTTTCCGGCCTCAAAATCACCTTCAGATTTGATGCGTTGAACTTCGGCCAGCAGTTGGGCAAAAAGTTCACGCAATGCTTTGTAGTCATTGATGGCTACATAGCTTTTCCCTTCGCGTTTTTGCATTCCGATTACTTTCTGGGCAGCACCTTTTTCGAAAACCCAATGGGCAATCAGTTGACGGTTACGCATATGCGACTCCTCAATATCTTTCCCGGATTCAATTCTAACCAACTGTGTCATCAACCCGTTTCTTATATAATTGTCGTACTCGGTTTTAGCTACTTCGTCTGATGGCACAAGACCGAGTTCTACCATTTTGGAATCAGCGATATAATAAAGTGCAAAAAGATCGGCACGGGTCTCTTCGATTGTTGAATGATAGTTTTTTAACGCTTCGGCATTGACACCTGGCAATAGTTTTCCCGAGCCATGACCAAGACACTCATGAAGATCGGTATGCAATTCGTTCCCCAAAAAACCAAACTGACGGTTTCTATTGATTTCGTCATCGTTCCAGGCAAACTCTTCGAGAAATCCATCACCTTTGGCTGCTTCGTGATATGCTTTGGTAATGTTCCCAATTGTAACCGATTTGGAACCAAATTTTTCACGAATCCATTCGGCATTTGGCAGATTGATGCCGATGGGAGTTGCCGGATAACAATCGCCTCCAAGCATGGTAGCGTTAATGGCTTTGGCTGTTACCCCTTTTACCTTTTCTTTTTTGAAACGTTTGTCGACTGGAGAATTATCTTCGAACCATTGCGCATTTTGACTGATGATTTCGCTTCGGCGTGTTGCTTCGAAATCTTTAAAATTGACCAGCGATTCCCAACTTCCTTTAATGCCCAGGGCATCGCCGTACACTTCGATAAAACCGTTGACAAAGTCGATTGTCCCTTCCCGTTCCTGTACCCACAAAATGCTGTATTGGTCGAATGTTTGAAGGTTTCCTGTTCGGTAATATTCAATTAAATATTGAATTGCCTTTAACTGGCTGGCGTTTTCAGCATATGGACAGGCTTTCTCAAGCCAGAAAATGATTTTGGAAATTGCATTACCATATCGTCCGTCTTCTTTCCACACATTTTCAGTAATCTCATTGTTAGTTTTTTCGAGTCTCGAGTTTAACCCAAACGAAGGGGTTTCATCATTGGGCCACTGCTCTTTATTTTTTTTGTAAAAGCCTTCAGCCTCTGCTTGTGTTACTCCGAAATAGTAATTATTAGCCGATTGAAGAATCAAATCATTGTCGGGGTTAAGCGATACGCGTTTGGCCTCAATTGACGGGTCGAAAATTACAGGTGATATTTGTTCAATTGTGGCAGCTGCATTCCTATCTCCACCGGGGAAATGGGTCCATGCTGAGGCGGCAACCAATGAATGAAAATATTCAATACTGAAATCTGGGGCGAATTTATCGGTGGAGTAGTGGTGGTGAATTCCGTTTGAAAACCAAATCCGTTTCAGGTAGGTAACAAATTTAATAAATTGGAGCGTGCTTCTATCTCCGCTGTAGGTGGTGTAAATCGTCTCCAGAACGGCTCTGATGCGAAGATTGTATCGATTATTTTGATCCCATAGTATATCGCGACCACATAAAGCTGCTTTACCCAAATAGTAGCTATAGCATTTTTGCCGAAGCGTCAGTTTTTCGAACCCATCAATACGATAACGCAGGACTTTAATGTCGGCAAAATGTTCAACTTTATAATTAAATGGTTTATTTTTCATTACTGAGTATTTGTCGTTCCTGATAAAATTTTTCTTCGAGCTGGCGGGCTCTTTTCAAATTGCGCCGCAACCATTCGAGCCTGATTGATTCTTTTTCATCGGCACTAAGTGTCCAATCGATTTTTGATTCGCGAAGTTGTTGATTTAACTGATACAAAATAATAGCTGCGGAAACCGATATATTGTAGCTTTCGGTAAAACCATACATAGGGATGCGGATAAACTCGTCGGCCTGATCTCTGAAAGTATCGGAAATACCATTGACTTCTGAGCCAAATACAATTGCAATTTTTCCTTTGCTAAGGTCTATCTTTTCGGGAGGAACACCCGATTCGTGAGGAGTAGTGGCTAAAATTCGATATCCTTCATTTTTGAGCGTCTCAATGCAGGTTTTTGAATGGTTATCATTTGGTTCCTTTTCAATTTTATCCTTTTCGGCATGAAAATGACGAATGGTCAACCATTTTGATGCCCCTAAAGCTACTTCCCGGTCGATTTTAAAGTGATTATGGTTTTCGACTACAAATATATTCTGGATACCCAGACAATCGCAAGTTCGCAATACCGCACCTGCATTTTGCCCTTGGTTGATGTCTTCAAGAACCACAGTAATATATTGGCTTCTCTGCTCCAATACTTTGTTGAACAAATCATTTCTTTTTTTTGTCAGAAATGAAGAGAGGAATGCAATTAATTCAAATTTCATTGGTACAAAGAAAAAGAAAAGGGAGCAAATTTGCTCCCTTTTTAATTGCTGAATCTCAGGTTCGTTATTGAACAGCATCAGTAAGCTCACTGCCTGCTTTGAATTTAACGACCTTTTTCTGCTCGATTTTAATTTTTGCTCCAGTCTGAGGGTTGCGTCCCTGACGTGCAGGGCGTTCAGAAATAGAGAAAGAACCAAAACCAACCAGTGACAAACGATCACCTTGTTTCAATGCTTCGGTTGTAGTTTTTACAAAAGCATCAAGTGCTTTTTTGGCATCAGCTTTAGTTAAACCGGCTTCAGTAGCCACTGCATCAATTAATTGCGCTTTGTTCATAGTGTAAAAGGTTAAAAAAATGATAAATTTTTGTTTCGAAAGATATTATGTAATTATCTGTTCTTCGGGTTATTTTTCAAGGTCAATTTTTTGTGTCTGTAGTTGTTTGAAAATATTAAGCTTAAAATTCAAATTCCCAATGTTTTCAGCACTAAATTCACAAGATAAAAGATAAAATCAAAATATTTTTAACTTTTTTTTATCATAAAAAGATTTGATTTTTTTTGTCGAACTATTGGCTGAATAGAAAAAAGGTTTACTTTTGCACACGCAAACAAGGAGAGATGGCAGAGTGGTCGATTGCGGCGGTCTTGAAA
>CAYOJD010000092.1:0-13464 GCA_964404205.1 uncultured Prolixibacteraceae bacterium | reverse complement strand
CAAATTTTACGTTTCGCACTCAATAGCATTTATATTGTCTTATATTAAGAAATGTGCTTAAATTTTTTTCGAAGTGATTTGAAAATCGATTTTTTGGTGCAAAAGTGAAATAAAAGCACTTATTTTTATCCCATATTTTTAATTGCATTACATCATGCTGACAAAGTTGACGAGGACCAAAAATGTCGGGGAATTAATTGCCGAATCAAACAACGAAGCACACGGGCTGAAGCGTTCATTATCAGCCACCGCGTTGGTGATGTTGGGGATTGGTGCCATTATCGGTACCGGTATTTTTGTGATTACCGGAACGGCAGCAGCCAACCATGCCGGCCCTGCACTAACCATCTCATTTATGATTTCTGGCATTGGCTGTATCATGGCAGGCCTCTGTTATGCCGAGTTTTCTTCAATGATTCCGGTAGCCGGAAGTGCCTACTCTTACAGCTACGCTACACTTGGCGAGTTTATTGCCTGGTTTATTGGCTGGAACCTTGTTCTCGAATATCTGGTGGCCAGCGGAACGGTGGCCGTTGGCTGGTCGGGTTACATTGTCAGTTTTTTGCACGATTTGGGCATTCATATCCCTGACCAGCTGAGTCAGGCCCCGTTTAACCATATTCCCGGCCAGGGATGGATCTCTACAGGAAGTATAATCAATCTTCCAGCCGTAGCCATTGTCGTTATCATCAGTACCTTGCTGATTTTTGGTATCAAACAGTCATCGAAATTCAACAATATTATCGTTCTGATCAAACTAACAGTTATATTGCTCTTTATTCTTTTTGGTATTTCATTCATCAATACCGATAACTGGCATCCTTATATTCCGGCCAACACCGGCGAATTTGGCAAATTTGGCTGGAGCGGCATCCTTACAGGGGCTGGGATTATCTTTTTTGCCTATATTGGTTTCGATGCTGTATCGACAGTAGCGCAGGAGGCCCGCAATCCTAAACGCGATATGCCTGTCGGGATTATGGTTTCGCTGCTGGTTTGTGCCATTCTCTATATTGCAGTCACGGCGATTCTTACCGGAATTGTTAATTACAAAGAACTCAACGTGGCAGCCCCCATTGCATTGGCTATCGACCAAACCGGAAACCAGCTTCTTTGGCTCAGGCCGTTGATAAAAGTTGGCGCTGTTGCAGGGTTAAGTTCGGTGGTGCTGGTGCTGATTATGGGACAATCACGTATTTTTTATACCATGTCGAAAGACGGTCTGTTGCCGGCGCAATTCTCGAAAGTACACGGAAAATATAAAACGCCCCATGTCACAACCATTCTTACCGGATTGTTGTCGGCAGCCATTGCCGGCCTCTTCCCGTTGTCGATTTTGGGCGAACTGGTTTCTATTGGTACTTTGCTGGCTTTCACGGTAGTTTGCATTGCCATATTGATTCTGCGTAAACAGAAGCCCGATATTGAACGTCCGTTTAAAACGCCCTGGGTGCCATTTGTACCGGTGCTCGGCACCATTATCTGCCTGGTGCAGATGTTCTCATTGCCCAAGGATACCTGGGTTCGCCTGATCGTGTGGACATTGCTTGGCTTCGTTTTTTATTTCCTTTACGGGATCAAAAAGAGTAAGCTAAACGGAAAGTAATCGTTAAATGTGCATTGGTTATGGACAATAAGCATTTCAAACACAGAATTCCCATCCAGGTGCGGTTTAACGACATCGATATGTTGGGCCACGTTTCGAATACGGTCTATCCCGATTATTTCGATTTGGGCAAACTGGCCTATTTCGACGAGGTGATACCCGAAATGAAAATGCTTGAACTGGGGTTTGTAGGGGCTTCGGTGAAACTTGACTTTTTTAAACCGGTATTTCTTCGTACCCGAATTGCGGTTGAAACACGCACACAAGCCATCGGAAATAAAAGTCTGACGCTGGAACAGCGGATTATCGATTTGGATAGCGGAGATATTTGCACTTTTTGTACCACTGTTTTGGTCTGTTTTTCAATCCAGAATCAATCATCGCTTCCTTTGCCCGAAAGTTGGCGCTCGAAATTCGAAGCGTTCGAAAATAAGTGAAATGTGACAATGTGAAAAAAGTGGAATAGTGGAAAGGTGGTCAGTGGACAAATGTTTTGATACTTGAGACCTTCTTCATCATAGTCATAACATCTAATAACTGAAAAAATGAGAAAATTTGCTGAAAATTGGCGTTCTGCCATTCTCCCCGGAAGTTTTCTTCTGTTGGTCTTGTTGGCCGGATGTGCCAATAGTGTCGATGTAACGCACTGTTTATCGGGTCATACCTATGGCTTCTGGGGTGGATTGTGGCACGGGTTTATTGCCCCGTTCGATTTGATAGCCATGCTTTTCCGCGACGATGTGGCCCTTTATGCCCAAAACAACAACGGAGCCTGGTATGGCTTTGGATTTTTGATTGGCAGCGGTGGCTGGGGATTTCTGGGCGGCCATAAAAGCAAAAGATAAAAGTACTTTCCGATGGCTCGTTCAAAATTGCTCCATTTTCCGTTGAGCATCATTCAGCTTTTTGTAGCCGTGGGGGCATTGCCTGCCGGTCTGCTTTTTATTATTGACCCAACAGGTGGGGTCGTCAAAATGCCGCTTACCTTGCTTGCGGATTCGCCTTTCAGCAATTTTCTGATTCCCGGAGTTCTGCTGTTTTTGTTGCTCGGCGTGGGAAATGCCATTGGTACGGTAGGTGCATTCAAACGGCGACGTTGGGCAGGCTGGTTGGCCATATTATTGGGTGGTGCATTGATTGTCTGGATTATTGCACAAGTTTACTGGTTAGGTTTTATCAGCTTTCTGCAACCGTTGATGCTGAGTGCCGGAACATTCGAACTGTTACTTGGCGTAGCCTTTATCCGGCAAAATGGCCTGAGATAAAGTTACCATTACGGCAATATTATTTAATCTTTAAATCAGGCTCTTTTCCAGTTTGGTAGGAACAATCTGCCTGTAACCAACCTACTTTTGGCGGCTGATTTTTAGCAATGGCAGATAGCCAACCAAATTATGAAGAGTCATTCAAATTCAATTAGTAAGGTAACCTTTGCCGGACTAATCGTTACCCTTGGGATCGTCTTTGGCGATATTGGGACCAGCCCGCTCTACGTGATGAAAGCCATCGTGGCCGAGTCGAAAGAGCTAACCCCTTTTCTGATTTACGGCGCGTTGTCGTGTATTATCTGGACACTTACGCTGCAAACCACGTTGAAATACGTCATTATTACCCTCCGGGCCGATAACCATGGCGAGGGTGGTATTTTTGCACTATTTGCGCTGATTCGCCGAAAAAAGAACTGGATAGCCATATTAACGATGATTGGTGGCAGCGCCTTGCTGGCCGATGGAATTATTACACCCTCTATTACAGTGACTTCTGCTATCGAGGGGTTGCAACTTATCAATCCCGCTATTCCGGTTGTCCCTTTGGTGCTGGCTATCTTAACCCTGTTGTTCTTCTTTCAGCAGTTTGGGTCGGGTGTTATTGGTAAAAGTTTCGGTCCGGTAATGGTTGTCTGGTTTTTGATGTTAGCCCTGCTCGGAATGAGCCAGTTGGTTACCATGCCCGAAATCCTCAAATCGGTCAATCCACTCTATGCCATTCGTTTCTTGCGCGACTATCCCGAAGCGCTGTTGTTGCTGGGCGCCGTTTTTCTAGCCACCACGGGTGCAGAAGCACTCTATTCCGACCTTGGCCACTGTGGTATCAAAAACATCAGGATTAGCTGGATTTTCGTCAAAATATCGTTGCTGATTAACTATTTCGGACAGGGGGCCTGGTTGTTGCAGCATCTCGACGAAAGCAAACATGTCAATATTTTCTATGCCATAATGCCGGAGTGGTTCCTGATTCCCGGAATTGTAATTGCTACAGCCGCCGCAGTGATTGCCAGTCAGGCATTGATTAGTGGTTCTTATACCCTTATCAGCGAGGCGGTTTCGTTGAATTTATGGCCGAAAATCAAAATACTGTACCCAACCGAAGTAAAGGGACAGGTCTATATCCCTTTTGTGAACTGGTTTCTTTGGGCTGCCTGTACTTTCGTGGTTATCTATTTTGGCAATTCTACCGGTATGGAGGCCGCTTATGGACTTTCGATTACCATTACGATGATTATGACCACCTTATTACTGTCGGTCTATTTGAAGAATCTCAGGCTTCCGCTGATAGTAAGGGTGTTGCTGTTGATGATTTTCCTGACAATTGAAGGTACTTTTCTGGTGGCCAATCTGCATAAGTTTTCAAATGGCGGTTGGCTGACCATTGCCATCTCGTTGATTTTCTTTACCGTGATGTTTGGCTGGTACTTTGGTCGAAAAATTAAAAACGAGTACATCACATTTGTTAAGTATCGCGAAAACCTCGAAATGTTTAAAGCGCTTAGCCAGGACGATTCGGTGCCCAGGATTGCGACCAATTTGGTTTACATTACCAAAGCCAATTACAACGAGCAAATCGAATCAAAAATTATCTATTCAATATTCAATAAACACCCCAAAAGGGCCAATACTTACTGGTTTCTCCATATCGACAAACTCGAAATGCCCAACACCTTCGAATACAATGTCGAGCACATCATCCCGGGTGTGCTGATTCGGGTCGATTTCAGGCTGGGTTTCAAAGTTGAGCCACGTATTAATCTCTATTTTAGGCAGGTATTGGAAGATTTGGAGAAGAGTGGCGAAATCAGCATGACCAGTCAGTACGACTCGTTGAAGCCCTATGCCATTCCGGCCGACTTTCTCTTTGTCAATCTCGACCGTATTTTGGTGAACGACTTCCAACTCTCGCCAGTTAAGCGTTTTACAATGGGATTGCACAATTTTGTACGCCGGTTTGGTATCACCGATGTGAAAGCTTTCGGCTTGGATACCAGCAATGTGATTGAGGAGAAGGTGCCAATTGTGATTACCGATGCGAAAGAGAAGCGCCGAATTGCACGGATATAAAAAAACCGGTTGGTCAACCTTCTTTGTCGAACCCCAACCGGTCTTCTATTCTTTTAAAACTGTTGATTAGCAACCTCCGGCTGCCCGTTTTTTCTTTGGGGCACCACCTGCAGGTTTAGGTGCCGGTGCTGCCGCTGTCGATGGTGTCGCTGCCGAAGGGGCAAGCGAACCTCCGCCCAAAACGCCGCCAGCCGCTTTACGGAAATCGTAGCGGGCCAGTTCATCATCGGCAGCCGTAGCAGCCGGTTGCGATGGGTTCATAATGGTTTCTGCCCAGTAATTCATCCCTCCCTGCATCACGTAAAGGTTTTTATAGCCATTCTGGCGAAGCAGCATCCAGGCCTGACTGGCATTGGTGGTGCCATTGGCATAAAGAACCACCATTTTACCCTCTGCACCAAACCATGCGCTATTTTCTTCCGAAAGGATATTGTCGATCGGTACATTGATGGCCCCCGGCAGATGATAGGTTTCAAATTCCGACTGGCTGCGCACATCGACCAGTTGCAGCGACGGATCTTTCTGCACCAGCATATCGGCTACCACATCGGTAGCAACCAGATGGCTGCCATCTTTCATCTCGGTCAGGATTTGCTCGGCATCCTGTTTGGTAACAGCCACCTTATTGTCGGGGATTGCGGCAACCAAAATCCCCAACGGAATGATAACGGCTGCCAGTTTTAGACGTACATTCATGGTTTTAATATATTGATTGTTAATATTCTTCGCGAGGAAATTTCTTCTCGGCCCATTCGCCTACCCAGAACATGCCAAAAGCGGCAACAATCAGCAGCAGGGCAAATACGCCGCGCGACATGCCCAACGTGTCGTACACAAATGGGGCACCCATAAAGGCGGAGGTATAAACCTCTTCGAAAAGCGGATAGGCTTCCATAAAGATAAAAACACCCAGAAAGAGCCCGCCGATAAAGGCTATCGCATCGATTTTACCAATGGCTGCCCCGCAGAACGAAGTACCCGGACAGAAGCCACCCATAATAAAGCCGGCACCCATAATCACGCCGCCCAGAATGGAGGACCAGAGATAGGTGGGATTAACGAAGATAACGCTCAAATCGAGCCAGCCAAACAGGCCCAAAAGAATGGTACCCAGCATGGCCGTAATGGCAGCGGTAAAGAATACTTTCAATACCGTGGTGTCGTAGCCGTAAAACATGCCGGCCAGCTTGCGCGATGACGAAAAGCCACTGCTTTCGAGTACGAAACCAAAAAAGATTCCGATGATGAATGCCAACATCAGGTCGGTATTCTCAGAGATAATATTGTTAACGGTTAATGGTCCCATGGTGTCAATTGATTAAATCCAAAGTTTACGAAAAAACCATGCCAACGCGAAGGCTGTGCCAAAGATGGCCATCATGGTAATAAAGCCACCCAGACTGAGTACGGCCATGCCACTTAACGCGGCACCACTGGTACAACCTCGTCCCAGTTGAGAGCCCAATCCAAAAAAAGTCCCTCCCAGAATGGCGAAGATAATCCTTCGCTTGCTGGTGATTTTCGGACTGTGTTCCACTTTCCATTTCAGCCTTCCGGCCCAGGCCCCCGAGATAAATGCGCCCACCAGCACCCCAATCAGTTCGAAAACCAGCCAGGCTTTTAAAGGCGAACCGGAGTGGCCGGCCAGATAATCCTTATAGGCGGTCGTGTTTTCGGCATGGGCAGGTGCTATGGTTTCCACACCGGCTACCACGGCACTCTTGATGGCACCGCTGGCTCCAAGTCCCCTTCCGGAGATAAAGATGGTGAGCAGCAGTATCAACCCGAGCAGTACCCCGCCAATGTAGGGATTCAGATAGGTCTTGCTTCTTTCTTGATTCATAACTATTGGTTTATGATTGTTTTTAAATTGTCCAATGTGAATGGAGCCCTGCATAGGAGATGATAAACCGAAGCATAATTCCCCCAAAAAGTACCAGAATCGGTGCGGCCTGATAAGGAACTTTTTTATGGGCCATCTCCATCAATTCGAGCAATGCCGGAATCACCAGTCCCAGCCCGACCACAAAAATCCAAAAGGGGGCGGTATAATCGCCACCGAGAAAGAGTTGGGCGGCATCGATTTGCGTTTGTGTACTGGCCATAAAACCCATGAACATGTGAATAATCAATACCAGTTCAATGGCAATCAGCATCAGGTCGATACGGGCAAAGGTGTGGCGCTCCTCCTTCGATTTCGACAGTAGCACAATGGCTGCAGCCCCGGCCGAAAGCCCCGAAACGAGGAAGAGCGGCCCCAAAATGGAGGTGTTCCACAACGGTCGGGCATTGAAAGCCGAGAAGAGGATACCGGTATAAATACCCAGCACAATGGCTAAAATCACCATGGCCCAGGCCATATATTTTTTCTGTTGGGCAAACCACTTTTCGAGCGAACGCAGGATATCATATTTCCAGTCCCAGTTGGGAAACCAGTCGCGGATATACAGTGCCGCCCATATCATCGACAATGGGGTGATAAACAATAAGGTCCATGCTCCCCAGCTCATTGGCGAATCGAGCCGGATATTGGTGTATAGCCGCCAGAAATAGAGTTTGTGCTTGAGGTCGAGGAAGAGAAAAAAGAGGCCAATGGCCAGCAGGAAAGGGACCAGCAGTGGGGCCTTTCGAACGGCTGTGGCATATTTCGATTCGTGACCACGCAAGAACATTAACCCTGCAAAAAAGAGAATCCCGGCGGCCAAACCGCCCAGAAAAAGATAACTCGGAATCTGCCACTCCCACACCTCCAGGTGCGGGTCAATCAGGTGGTTCATCCTGCCGCTTACAATAATATCTTCGTTCATATATAATTGGTATCAAGTCACATGTGTCAAGACCACTCTCCACTCACCTTTCCGCTATTTCACCTTTCCCCTTTGTATCGCAGCTACCTCAAAAAATAGACCTGTGGTGAGGTACCCGCTTCGGGAATCAGCGTTTTGTGCTGACGTGCCCTGAGCAGCTTCGATATCTCCGAACCCGGATTATCCAAATCGCCGAAATACATACATTTAGTGGGGCATACCGATACACAGGCAGGCTGTTCGCCATTTTTTAACCGGTGGTCGCAAAAGGTACATTTATCGACATACCCGTCGGGATGGACAAACCGGGCATCGTAGGGGCAGGAGACAATACAGGCGCTGCAGCCGATGCACTTCTCTTTGGTTACCTTTACGATGCCGCCAGCTTCGTAGTGGCTGGCCCCTGTCGGACAGCTTCTCACGCAGGGCGAATTGTCGCAGTGGTTACACCGTTCCGAACGGATTTCGAGATGCAATTCAGGATAAACTCCCTGGTTGATCTCTCTAATCCAGTCGCGGGCATACCCAATGGGGACATTGTTTTCGGTCTGACATGCCACCACACAGTCGCTGCAGCCTACACACTTTTTGGTATCTATGGCCATTGCATATCTCATGCTTTTACCTCCTCATCGTTTGAAGTCCTGAACCTTACAAAGTTACCGCGCATCCCGGTCCCGCCCATAACGGGGTCAATCATTACGTTGGTAATCAATTGGGTATCGCTGGTGCCACGCCCGTGGGCGCGGGTAAGGTTTTTATTGTTGTTGCCAAATCCGTGGACCATATAAACCGAGTCCCAGCGGATTCTTTCGGTGATTCTTACTTTGATGGCGAAGGTCGAAACCACACCATCCTGATTTTCGAGCCAAACCTCCTGCCCATTCTGAAGGTCGTTAAGTTTGGCCGTTTTAGGGTTGACCCATAAGGTGTTTTCATCCATCAAATCCGACAGGTTGGGATTATTCACCGTTCGGGTAAAGGTGTGCATGGGTGCCCTTCCGTAGTTGAGGCGGTAAAACCCTTCCGGCGGTTCGGGGTGTGCTGTATAGTTGGGCAGCGGGTCGAACCCTTCGGAGGCAAACGAGGTGGCATACAGCTCAATTTTCCCGGTAGGGGTATCGAAAGCAATCTCTTCTCCTTCTGCAAAATAGAGCGATGTTTCGCGTGGAAATAGCTTTACGCCGGTCTGTTGCAGCTCTTTCAGCGAACTGCCCATCAGGTGCAGCTCGTGGTCGAGCTCTTCTTCCATCGATTCGTAAGGGAAATATTGGCCGAGTCCCATCTTTTTGGCTAACTCTTTGGCCATCCAGTAGGCCGGTTGGGTATCCCATTTGGGTGCCACGGCCGGCATGCGCAAGGCTACCGTTACTTCGCGGTGATGGGTGTCGCGCATCGAGTCATATCTTTCGAGGTAAGTACATTCCGGAAGTATCACATCGGCATAACCGGTAATCTCCATCGGCATGGTATCGACTACCACCAGTAAGTCCAGGTTCTCAATGGCTTTCAGGGTCAGTTTTCTGTCAGGCAGTGTTTCAATCAGGTTGGTCCCATTCACCAGCCATCCTTTAACAGACCAGTCGCGGTCGGGCGAGGGGATAGTGGCTTCGACAATCCCGTTGGCCAAAGCCATCTCGGCCAGAGAATATTTACCGCCCATAGCCGCTTTCCACGAACGGGTGACAGCCGGATAGGGGGGAAGCTCGATGGCCGGAACCGATGGCTTCTCCGGAATATAGTAACCCCCGCGGCGGCCCCACGATCCAAGCAATGCGTTGAGGATGGCTACTGCACGTAACCGTTGGGTATCATCGCCATACCAGGTAACATGCCTTCCGGGATGGATAATCACCGCAGGGGCGGCCTTGCCCATCTCCCGTGCCGTTTCACGGATTACTTCAGGCTTTATTGTGGTTACCCCATAGGCCCATTCCGGGGTCATGGGTTGTACATGCGCCTTCAGTTGCTCAAACCCGGTGGTATATTTTTCGACATAAGCCTTGTCGTACAATCCTTCGTTGATAATCACATGCATCCACGAGAGCAGCAGGGCAATATCGGTGGCCGGCTTTATCGGTAACCAGAATTTCGATTTGCTGGCTGCCGTCGAGTAACGCGGATCAACAGTAATAATGGTAACATTCTTATCGATGGCATCCGACATTTCCTGCACCTGGCCGTTGTGCATATTTTCGCCAATATGCGAACCTATCAGTACCAGACAGCGGGTATCGCGGATATCGGTACTCTCGGGCGAATCGAGGCTCATGCCAAAAGTGGCAATAAAAGCTGCCTCGCGCGGCCCGCGACATTGGGCATACGATGGTTGTGCAATATTGGCCGAGCCGAACCCTTTTAGCAGCCGGGTAAAATATTTACCTCCCGAACCGTGGGTAAACAGTGCCGTACAGTCGGCCCCATGTTCGGCCTTAATCTTCTCCATTTTACCGGCAATATAGCTGAATGCCTCATCCCAGGTGGCTTCGCGAAATGTCTGTTTTCCTCGCTCTTCGGTACGGATTAGCGGTGTCTTTAACCGGTCGTTGTCATGGTACATCCCCACGCCGCCAGTGCCGCGCGGACAAAAACGTCCGTTACAGTTGGGGTCAAGTTCATTGCCGGTAACCTTTTGAATCTCCCCTTTTTCGTTTTTGTGTACCCATCCGGCACATTTCCAGAAACATACTTCGCAGTAAGTAGGGGTGCGCGAAAGGTCATTAGGGGCAAACCAGGGCTTTGCTTCGGCAAGTGCCGAAACCGGTGTGTTGGTCGCCTTTAACCAATATCCACCCCAGATAGCCCCGGCTGAGGCCAATGCCGATATTTTGATGAAATCTCTTCTGCTTGTAGCCATACCATCAACAGGTTAAACGATTACCATGCGAAAATATCTAAATATCTACATATAAAAACATGATATAGATGGGCCAATCTTCTTTTGTTGGTTGTAAGTATTTGTTATTCAGTTTGAAATTGATGTGTTAGGCGATGTAATTTATAATCGGTTTAACTAAGGTTGGTAGCGGTTTCACCCTTGTGTGAAACCGCTAAGCTCTTCAGGGCTGTTCATATTGGAAAATAGCCGAGGTTGCTGTTGCAACAACTGCGCTGCATCAACCTTCAGCGTAGGCACCTGCGAAAGGATACGGTGGAGGGCAAAAACCCCTTCGTGCAGGGCTTGGCCGAATACCGGTTGCAGATCTTTATGGTATAACGCAGCCAGCGGTTCCATCCCTTTGCGGTGCACCGGAACAATGGCCTTTGCCTCTCCGGCAACCTGCCGAAGCAAAAGGGCTGCCAGTTCATCGTTAAGATAAGGCAAGTCGCAGGCCAGTACCAGGTTCCAGTTGCTGTTCGTCTGCTTTAGCGTGGTCGCCAGCGCCCCTGCCGGACCACAATCCATCCGCTCGTCAGCCACCACCGGATAACCAAATTGTCCGTATTCGGGATTATTGCTGCTGATAATAATCGTGCCACAATGCTTTTGCAACAGGGCCAGCGGGTATTCGGCCAGCAACCGACCGCGAAAATCGAGTAATCCCTTGTCGCTGCCCATCCGCGAGCTTCTTCCGCCAGCCAGCAATATTCCGGTAATCTTTTCCATAACCAACAGGTTTAATTCGACCAATGAAGTTAGCAATTTTTTGGCAAATCGGCCCCGTCAATTTGTTTATCTTTGACCAAAAGTGATGCAATGAACGATAAAATGGCTACTGCCGAATACCGTCGCATCTTATCGAAGATGTGCGACCTTTGCAGCAAAAGCGAAAAATGCCGTTCCGAAATTGCCGAAAAACTCAAAGCCAATGGAATAGCCAGCGATGAGTGCGAGCAGATACTCGATTTCCTGATCCGCGAAAAATATATCGACGAACAACGGTATGCCATCAGTTTTGTAAGGGATAAATTTCGGTTCAATAAATGGGGGAAGATAAAGCTGGCCTATATGCTTCGGGCAAAGGGGGTGGGCAGCTATGATATTGATGCTGCCCTTGCTGAAATAGCCCCCGAGGGCTACCGCGAGGCGCTCGAAGCCCTTTTGCAATCGAAATACCGTTCACTCCGTTCGACCGACGATTACGAAACGATAGCCAAACTGGTTCGTTTTGCCCAAAGCCACGGTTTCGAAGCCGAACTGGCTGTCGAGGTGGCCAAAGGCATATGCCGGTCGTAACGGTTTCGCCCGCGGGTGAAACCGCTCACAACACGATACTATTCCCATATCTTGTGTGTATCTTGTGTGTATCTTGTGTGTATCTTGTGTGTATCTTGTGTGTTTACAGACACGCAAGATACAGGGATAATACCCGGAATAATCAGGGATGATATCATGATCATAGTGGGAAGGGCAGGGGCGACCGCTGTTTTATCTTAAAGACCCTCTTTCGATGGCGGGTGAAAAGGGGGATTTAGCCTACCTGCAGTTGAATTTCTCCAGCCGATACCGGTTGCTCCGGGTCAAGGTCGGGAAGGGAGAAAACGCTAAGCAATGAATGAAAATCCCCTTTTTCAAAAATTTGTTTTTGTTGAATATTGCCGTATATTTGGTTGTGTTAACTTTTGTTAACAATATTTACGTTCTCGGAAAGTTGACCAAAGGCCGGTAGAAGGGGGTACAGTTATAAACTTGAGTGGTATAGGTTATTGTGAGTGGGGGGGTATTTCCACTCACGGTTAAAAATCTGCCTGTATCGTTTGATAAAAATTCTGAATTTCCAACACTGTTGATAAAATAGGCGAAAAATCCACGAAAAAGGGGATTTTTAATCTATTCTATTATGTTTAGGGTTACTTATTGGGGTGTAACAGGATTAAAAGCAAAGGCGGGATTCGTTGATTTCAACGACTCCCGGCGCCGTTTAACTTAAACAAAAAACTGAATTTGCGACAGAAAAAAACTATAGGGCTGGTTTTTCTGCTGCATTATGGCTTTGTCGCCTTTGGTGGCACTCTTTTTTTGCAGAATATGGAAAGACATTTATCTGATATTCAGATAAAAATCTTTTCAGTCGTGTTATTGTTAGTCCTACATCTATCGGCGGTCCTCTCACCGAAAGGTAAATCCACCATAACAACCCCTTGTCTGTCAGTAATATGAAGATAATAACTCGCATATTACTTGGGGTGTGGCTCTTATTGCTGACACAATTTGCGCTGGCACAGCAGGTGGGCGATTACCGTGCTGTAGCACCCGGTGGCAATTGGAGCACGCTTTCGACATGGGAAATTTGTACTTCTGTTTCACCTGCGACGTGGGCCACCCCAACTGAATATCCCGGCCAAACCGCTATCCCCGGAACCGTTACCATTACGGCAGGTTCAACCGTTTCCCTCGATATTACGCCAGCCCATCCTGTCGGTAATCTTATTATGGAGGCATCCTCCTCATTCGATGGCGGCTCAGCCACCCTAACCTTGAACGGCAACTTAACCAATAACGGAACTTTTACAGCCGGTAGCGGAACTGTTGCCATGACCGGTGTGGGTAGTACCATCTCGGGCAGCAGTACAACCCCCTTCAATAAATTGAAGATTGACAATGGCGGCGATGCGGATGATGTGGTTACGGTATCATCGTCGATAACGGTTGACGAACTGCTGCTGGTCACCGGACGGTTTAGCGTTATTTCGGGAACAGCACAGATTAATGGATTGAACAATGCCACCTCCCATTTGGTTCCGCAAACCGCAGGTTTGGAGGTCAATGGTGCAT
>CAYOJD010000091.1:0-13483 GCA_964404205.1 uncultured Prolixibacteraceae bacterium | reverse complement strand
CGACTGTTTTTCAGCAACTGTTTCGACGAAGAAGTTTCAACTTCAACCACCGAGTGGTTTTTGTACAAATCAATCCTTCCCACCTCAACGTTACGACGACCGGTAGCCTCCACCACAAAAGCAATAATATCTTTGGGCGAGATACCTTTCGTTTGGCCAACATTCAGCCTGAACTGTGTCATCCCTTCCGAAGCAATCCCAGGCGCAGCTTTTTCTCCGCGTTCGCCCCGCTCACCCCGTTCACCTCTTTTCGAACGACGATCTTCATAGCTATCCGGAATATTCAAGTCGGGCGTGTTGCCATAATAATCGAGGAAACGGTTAAACTCCATCGAAACAAAATGCTTGATTAACTCCTCTTTCGAAAGGTTGGCCAGTTTCTCGTAAACGGCCGGAAGAAATGGATCGATCTGCTCTTCGTTAACTGTAACTTCCTGTAGCTTATCGGTAATGTAGAACAGTTGCTTTTCGCAGATTTCTTTACCGCCGGGAACAGGCAATCGATTGAACTTGCGGTTGATCTGTTTCTCCATCATGCGGATACGGCCC
Organism: uncultured Prolixibacteraceae bacterium; assembly: GCA_964404205.1. Taxonomy (GTDB): domain Bacteria; phylum Bacteroidota; class Bacteroidia; order Bacteroidales; family Prolixibacteraceae; genus CAZWBR01. Next base: position 12,934 of record CAYOJD010000091.1, on the reverse strand, counting down.
TGTTCCTTCATGTGGATGATAGAGATAGAGATTCCCGATTTTCCGGCACGACCTGTACGACCGCTGCGGTGGGTGTAGTTTTCAATATCGTCGGGAAGGTTGTAATTGACCACGTGCGTGAGGTTATTTACATCGAGGCCGCGGGCAGCCACATCGGTTGCGACCAACATCTGCACTCCGCGGTTTCGGAATTTGTCCATCACGAAATCGCGCTGCTGTTGGCTCAAATCGCCATGAAGCGCTTCGGCACTGTAATGATCCTGGATCAACTGGGCTGCTACCTCTTTTGTTTCCTGACGTGTTCGGCAAAAAACAATCCCATAAACTTCAGGAACGAAATCGAGTACACGTTTCAGCGCCGAATAGCGATCTTTGGCATGTACCATGTGGTAGATATGTTCCACGTTTTCGGCACCGCTGTTTTTACGACCTACCGAAACCTCAACCGGGTTGGTCATATAATTGGCAGCAATGGCAGCCACCTCCCTGGGCATGGTTGCCGAGAAAAGCAGTGTATGTTTTGTTCCGGGAGTTTGTGCAAGTATGGCATCAACATCTTCCTGAAAACCCATATTCAGCATTTCATCAGCTTCGTCGAGCACCATAATCGAAATATGGCTCAAATCCACTTTGTTCTTTCGAATCATATCGTTCATACGGCCGGGTGTGGCAGTAATGATATGGGTTCCCTGTCGCAATGCTTTGATTTGCGGCCCAATATCGGCACCACCATAGATGGGCGTAATGGTAATTTCGGGCAGATATTTCGAGTAGTCTTTCATCTCGCGGGCTATCTGTACGCAGAGCTCACGGGTTGGGCTAAGAATTAAAGCCTGCGGAGCCTTAAAATCAGGATCGATGTTCTGGAGGATGGGCAGACCGAAAGCAGCTGTTTTACCGGTTCCGGTTTGGGCAAGACCAACAATATCTGTTGGTTTTTTCAGGAACAAAGGGATAAACTGTTCCTGAATGGGTGAGGGAGTCTCAAAACCCATCTCCTGTATCCCTTTGAGGATGCGCGGGTCGAGTCCCATTTCATTAAATTGCATTCTGTTTGAATTACTGCGTGATGCCGACGATTGCCGGCCGCATTGTTATTGTATACTTCTATTTTCAAAAACTGAAATTCAACCGCCAGACTATTTCTGACGGAAGAAAAGTTGAATGGGCACTCCGGTAAAATCAAAATTCGAACGAATCTTGTTTTCGAGGTACCGTTTGTAAGGTTCTTTAATGTACTGTGGCAAGTTGCAGAAAAACGCAAAGCATGGGTTGTACGACGGCAACTGTGTCACATATTTGATTTTGATGTATTTCCCTTTGTATGCCGGAGGCGAATAGGCTTCAATGGCCGCAAGCAATACATCATTTAACTGCGAAGTAGGCACTTTCTTCCGCTTGTTTTGGTAAACACGCATCGCCTCTTCAAGAATCTTCAACACACGCTGTTTGGTAACAGCCGATGTAAAGACAATCGGAATATCGGTAACAGGGGCAAACTTTTCGTAGATCTCCTGCTCAAATTTCTTCATGGTGTGATTGTCTTTTTCAATCAAATCCCATTTATTCACCACTACAACAACACCTTTCTTGTTGCGATGAATCAAATGAAAAATAGACTGGTCCTGTCCTTCCACGCCACGTGTGGCATCGAGCATCAGGATACAAACATCCGAATCCTCAATGGTTCGTACCGAACGCATCACCGAATAGAATTCGACATCCTCGGCCACTTTGGTTTTCTTGCGCAAACCGGCCGTATCAATCAAAATAAAGTCGTATCCAAATTTATTGTATCGCTGGGCTACCGAGTCGCGCGTGGTCCCTGCAATTTCGGTTACAATATGTCGTTCCTCTCCAACCAAAGTATTGATTGTGGACGATTTCCCAACATTCGGACGGCCAACGATGGCAATCTTTGGAATATCTTCTTCGATAACTTCATCCTCTTTTTTTGGCAAAAGATTGACCAGTTCATCGAGCAAATCGCCCGTACCGGAGCCATTGATAGACGAGACACAGAAAATAGAATCGATACCCATCGAATAAAACTCGTTGGCATCGAGCGCCCGCTGGTGGTTATCAACCTTGTTGGCTACTGTGATATAGGGCTTTTTACTTTTTCGAAGCAGACTGGCTACCGCCAGATCGAGATCTGTTACCCCGCTTTCTACATCCACCAAAAAAAGAATCACATCGGCCTCCTGAATGGCCAGATTGGCCTGGCGACGAATTTCTTCTTCAAAAATATCTTCCGAGCCCGATACATAACCTCCCGTGTCAATAACCGAGAAGTCGACTCCGTTCCATGTAGATTTTCCGTAATTTCTATCGCGTGTTACACCCGGCTGGTCGTCGACAATAGCTTGCCGCGATTCGGTAAGCCGGTTAAAAAGGGTGGACTTTCCGACATTGGGACGTCCTACGATTGCTACTATGTTGCTCATTTAAAAAACTGTACTGCTTATTTTATTGAAAATCGTAACCGAAGCTGCGCAATTGGCCTTCTTTGTCGCGCCAATCTTTTGCCACTTTTACGTAGAGTTCTAAAAAAACTTTTTTGCCGAAAAATTCCTCCATATCCAAACGCGCCTCTTTCCCCACCTTTTTCAGCGCCTTTCCCTGATGTCCGATGATGATTCCCTTTTGCGTATCGCGGGCAACATAGATTACCGCACCAATACTCAACAGTCTCTCTTCATCTTTGAACGACTCCACTTCGACTTCCACCGAGTAGGGAATCTCCTTTTCGTAAAAGAGCAGAATCTTCTCGCGGATAATCTCCTGCGCGAAAAAACGCTCGTTACGGTCGGTCAGTTCATCTTTAGGGAAATAGGGCATCCCTTCGGGCAGATTGGCCACAATCCGGTTAAATACATAATCGAGATTGAATTTTTCCTTCGCCGATATCGGAATGATTTCGGCTTGGGGTACCAATTCTTTCCACCGCTCAATCAATTTCATCACGGTGGGCTGGTCCGAAAGGTCGATCTTATTGATCAGCACCAAAACAGGGACTTCGGCAGTTTTGATCTTTTGAAGATAATCGGTGTTTTTCTCAAAATCCTCTACCAAATCGGTCACATAGAGCAATACATCCGCATCAATCAGTGCAGTATCGACAAACTTCAGCATCGATTCCTGAAGTTTATAAACCGGTTTTAAGATTCCCGGCGTATCGGAATAGACAATCTGAAAGTCCTCGCCGTTCACAATGCCTTTGATGCGGTGACGGGTTGTTTGCATTTTCGATGTAATAATCGAAAGCTTCTCTCCTACCATCGCATTCATCAGTGTTGATTTCCCGACGTTTGGATTTCCAACGATATTGACGAATCCCGATTTATGTGCCATTTTATTGACTGCTGTTTGTCCCAAAAATTTTTGCAAAGATAACAAATTTTCGGTAATAAGACAGGTTTATGCAAAAGTGTTTGTTTTTAGCCGTTTAGGCAACAGAAAAAGGGTAATAGCGATACGCAGCTGGCTTTAAAAGCGTTTGTTATCTAATATTTATCAGTTAAAAAATTTATCCTGTCTCCAATTTGCAGGATTGTTTTGAATGTACTCCCGGATTCGTTTCAAAGAATCATCGGACCGCACAATATGGTCGTGGAATTTAGCCTGCCAATCAAAACCGGAAATAAGTCGATGTGCATACCTGGCAACAACCGATTTATACGAACCGATAACTGATGAGATATTGTTTTTCCCGGGGTTTCGAAACCGTTGTTGCCCTGGGGTTGCATCTGTAGAGACAAGGCACTGCCTTGTCTCTATGTTGAAACCAGAATTATCGCAATGTTCAGAGACAAGGCACTGCCTTGTCTCTACAGATTTCATGATATTGGTGTTGATGCGACCACCATCAACCTTATCGATGATTAAAATCCCGTGGATATGATTGGGCATAACAACAAACGCATCCAACAAAATGAAAGGGAAATGCTGGGGTATTTCAAACCAAAACCGTTCTGCCAATAACCCAATTTCCGACATCCGGATTTTGCCTTTAGTGATTTCGCCGAAATAATGTTCCCTGCCGGCAACACAAATGGTAATAAAATAAATGCCATTCCATCCGTAATCCCAGTTTTGCAAACGTGCAGAGGGAATCCGGTATTTTTCTTTGAATCTTTCAGACATGGCTTTACAGTTTATCCTGTTTGTTCGCCTCCTTTATCAATCGTATAAATATAAAGTTCTTCCACCTTTTTTCGGGCCCATTCGGTTTTTCTTAAAAAAGTAAGGCTCGATTTGATGGATGGGTCGCTGATGAAACAATTGATCCGAATCAGATGGCCAAGGTTCTTCCAGCCATAATAATCGACCAAAAAGGTAAGTATCGCCTCCAGCGTTTTCCCGTGCAACGGATTATTTTTTTGGGTGATCTCCATTCAAATAGCTATTATTCAGTAATTTCAATCAAATTTCCATCAGGATCAACCACTACGCTTTCGTAAAATCCATCGCCCGTAGTGCGGGGTTCGCCAACAATCCTAAAACCATCGGCACGTAATGTTTCAGTAAGCCTGTCCACCTCGCTGCAACTGCCGGCCGAAAGGGCCAAATGGGTATATCCGTAACTGCTTCCCCCTTCGGGATGTGTTTTCAGTCCAGGCTTGTACATCACTTCTATAGAACAACCCTCGCTGAAAAAGAGAAAATAAGAACGAAACTGCTTCAGCGGATTGTGATACTTTTCACCGGCTTTTGCACCGAAGTATTGCTGATAAAAATCGCGCAAACGTTCCGGATCTTCCGACCAGATGGCAATATGGGCAATGTGCATAACCTTATTCTTTTTGTATTGAAATTCGTTTTTTGCCTTCGCTGCTCAGCACCCACGAAGCCTCCCGTTTCAGGCTCTTGATAAACCCTACACTCCGAAATCGCAGTGCACTCCAGTCATCATCGATAGCGACCTGCCGTACAGGTTCCATTTCGAACTTCCCCAGCGCCTCCCAACCATTGTCACGGTTGAAATCGCATTTGTAACGCTTCGAACTTCCTTTGGGATAGCAAATCCAGAAAACGGCATCCTCATTTAACTTAGGTATAATCAGATTGACCAATGGGGCAATTTCGGCTTTCCGGGTTACAAAGCAGATGACAAAGTCTACCGGATCATGATCGCCAACCGTAACCGATACCTCGGCATACTGCTTTATCGAATCGACCATAGGTTTAACCTCATCAGGCGCATTGACAATCAGCACACTTTTGGGCGTTTTAAAATTCAGCTTATTCAATAGTGCATCCATTTTTTTTCGTTTTCGTTTACAGAACCTGACCGGGAAATTCCATTCCAAATATAGTTCCAAATTCAGGAGAAATGATACAAAAAATGTTCAAATAACAATTCAGCCTGACCCAAAGCTTAACATCAGGCCCGGGAAATACCATGCAATCTTTTTCTCAAAAAAAATGATCAGAAAAAATTTGACGAATTAAAAAAATATCTATTTTTGACCACATGGTTAAACTAATCGGTTAAACCAATCAGTCAATACAAAATGAATACAGACAATACGCAGGAAAAGATATTGGACGCAGCCCGCAAAGTATTTGTTACCAAAGGTATGGATGGGGCACGAATGCAGGAAATTGCCGACGAAGCCGGCATTAACAAAGCCTTGCTGCACTACTATTTTAGGACCAAGCAGCAACTCTTCGATGCCATTTTCGAGGAATCGATGGGTAAATTAGTGCCTAACGTGATGGAGATATTCAAACAGAAAAGCAATTTCAGGGAAAAAATTGAAGCCATTGTCGAGGCGTATGACAGTGTTATCCGCAAAAACCCATTTCTGCCACAATTTGTCATCCGCGAAATCAACCGTGACCCCGATCAACTGGCAGGTGCCATTCGCAGCCGTGGTTTCGATTCCAACACGCTCAACGGTTTTCTGGATGAAGATATCAAGAATGGAGTGATTGCCCCTATCACCATGCCGCACCTGTTTGCCAACCTGGTGGGAATGATGATGATTCCTTATGCGGGAAGGCCTTTGCTTCAGCAAAATCTGTTCAACAACAATGCCGAAGAATACGACAAATTTCTGTTGGAACGCCGTCAAGTAGTCACGCAATTTATCCTTCATGCACTTCAATATAAAGGGGATAACCCAAGCGGCTGGCGCCAGAATGTCGTGCATATTTTCTGAGTAAAAAAAGAGAACAACAACAATACACTAAGAATGAAACGATTACTAATCATTTTGTTGCTACCGGCTCAACTGCTGTTTGGACAAACCAACACGCTGACGCTGGACGACTGCTACCGGCTGGCCCGCGAAAACTATCCCAAACTTACGGATATTGAAAAGCAACAGCAAATCAGCGCATTGCGCATCAGCAATATTGGTTCTGCCTGGAACCCACAGTTAAACCTCAATGCGCAGGCTACCTACCAAAGTGATGTGACCAGAATTGCCCTTCCCATGCCAGGCATCGAGATACCCGCGCTACCCAAAGACCAGTACAAAGCCTATCTCGATGTCCGCCAGAATATTTACGACGGAGGAATCTCCCGTTCGAGCCGCGAACTGGAGAAAGCATCGCTCGAGGCCGATATCCAAAACATCGAGGTCGAAATCAATGTACTGAATGATCGTATTAACCAGCTTTTTTTTGGCACACTTAGTCTCGATGAATCCAAAAAGATTCTTGCGCTGAAAGAACAGACACTTGGCGAAAGATTAAAAGTACTGGAATCGGGCTATAGAAACGGGATGGTTACCCTTCGAGATGTAGAGCTGATTCGGGCCGAGATTTTATTGACCCGACAACAACTCGCCGAAGTGGAAGCAGAAAAGATTTCGGCTGCCGGCTCGCTGAGAATCCTTACCGGGGCAAAAATTGGCCCCGAGACGATACTGGCCGAACCTATTGCAGCCGTAACAACCCGTTCGGTGAACCGTCCCGAGCTGAAGCTCTTCGATTTGCTGGGCAATAAAATTGAGACCAACTCTTCGTTGTTGCAAACGATGCGTAACCCCAAACTCTTTGCTTTTGGTCAGGCCGGCTATGGCCGCCCGGGCCTCAACATGCTGGCTACCGAATTCGACAGCTACTATCTGGTGGGTGTAGGGCTTTCGTGGAATATATTCGACTGGAACCAAACTTCGCGCAACCGGCAGATGCTTAACCTGCAAAAAGAGATGGTAACCAGTTCGCGTAACCTGTTCAATCAAAACCTCGAAATTTCACTCTTCCGCGCACACGAATCAATCAAAAAAGCGGAGAACCTGCTGCAATCAGACAAGCAATTGCTTGAAATGCGGGGTAAAATTGCCCAACAATCAGCATCACAACTCGAAAACGGAACTATCACTTCGGCCGACTATATCGTTGATCTGAACGCCGAGACACAAGCCAAAATCAATCAACAATCACATAAAATAGCGCTTTTACAGGCCATTGCCAATTACAATACATTAACCGGAAATCAGATTCTACCATGAATACAATCCAATTTTCAAGGCTAACCCTGCTGGGCGCCACCCTGCTTTTGGCAGCATGCAACAACAACTCGAAAGTAGCCGATGCCTACGGCAATTTCGAGGCCGACGAAATCATTGTATCGGCCGAAAATAGTGGTAAATTACTCACCTTCAATACCGAGGAAGGAAAAACCATTACACAGGGCGAAGCTGTTGCCCTGGTAGACACGCTCCCGCTCCACCTGCAAAAACTTCAGACTGAATCGCAAATGGCAGCCATTCAATCGAAAAAAGGGACTATTCAAACGCAGATAGCCGTTATCCGTCAGCAAAAAAGCAATCTCGAACGCGACAAAACCCGAGTAGCCAATATGCTGAAAGATGGTGCTGCTACCCAAAAACAGATGGACGATATCACCGGCAACCTCGAAGTTTTCGACAAACAGATATCCAATGTCAAATCGCAGGAGGTATCGCTCAACAGCGAAGCCGATGTAGCGGTTGCTCAACTGGCGCAAATTACCGATAAGTTGCAAAGATGCCAGATAGTTGCACCAACGAACGGAATGGTTTTGGAAACCTACAAAAAAGAGGGCGAATTGGTCAATCAGGGTCAATCGCTGTTCAAGATGGCCGATATTAGTTCGCTTAACCTCAGGGTTTATGTCAGCGGCGACCAACTGCCCCACATCAAAATCGGACAGAAAGTAAAAGTATTTATCGACGATACTGCCGCCACCAACCGCCAGTTGGAAGGAACCGTTTCGTGGATTGCATCAGAAGCCGAATTTACCCCCAAAATTATTCAGACCAAAAAGGAAAGGGTTAAGTTGGTCTATGCCGCGAAAGTAAAAGTACCCAACGACGGAAGCCTGAAAATTGGCATGCCCGGGGAAATCAGGCTATAGAAAGCCTTCCCTAAGCCCCTCACCGCAGGGGCTTACAAAAGGGTTCAATAATAGTTGTCAAACTCTTCTTAAAAAAAGCTCCCCGTTGGGGGAGTGCGAGGGGGCCATTACAATGATATCAATCGAAAATATTGAGAAGTCGTACGGAGCAACTCAGGCTTTGAAAAGCATCTCGCTCGAAGTGGCAAAAGGTGAACTTTTCGGACTGATTGGGCCTGACGGTGCAGGGAAGAGTTCGCTGATGCGGATTCTGGTTACCCTTTTACGCCCCGATAGTGGCAAAGCGTCACTCGACGGACTGGATGTTGTAGCCGATTTCAGAAAAATAAGAGAGATGGTGGGTTACATGCCGGGACGCTTCTCGCTTTATGCTGACCTGACGGTAGCCGAGAATCTGGAATTTTTTGCCACTGTGTTCGGAACAACTGTCGAAGCCAACTACCACCTAATTAAAGATATTTACCGGCAAATTGAGCCATTTAAAAATCGTCCGGCCGGAAAACTCTCCGGAGGGATGAAGCAAAAACTGGCCCTTTCATGCGCGTTGATTCACGCCCCAAAAGTTCTCGTGCTCGATGAACCAACTACCGGCGTAGATGCCGTTTCGCGGAAAGAGTTTTGGGAGATGCTGAAAAAACTGAAAGCTCTGGGCATCACCATTCTGGTCTCTACACCATACATGGACGAAGCGATGCTCTGCGACCGCGTGGCATTGATCCAGTCGGGTCAAATCCTCTCGGTCGACACACCCCAATCCATCACCCGGCAGTTTACCAAACGCCTTGTGGGAGTCGAAACAGCCAGTTCGTCAGAACGATATGCCTGTATTGGACTGCTCCGCGAACTTCAGGGAACTGAATCGGTATTTGCTTTCGGCGAATCGATTCATGTCACCTGCAACGAGCATCTTACTTCAACCAGCATTAGCCAATATTTGGAGGATAAAGGCCATTCGGGACTCACCATTAAAGAGATTACACCCGGAATCGAAGATTTATTCATGGAACTGATGCAGCATCATGGCAACTGATATGACAAAACAACCGGTTATCCGGGTCAAAAACCTGGTAAAGAAGTTTGGCACCTTTGTCGCCGACGACCACCTCACCTTTGAAGTATGGCCCGGAGAGATATTTGGCTTTCTGGGCGCCAACGGTGCCGGAAAGACAACCGCCATCCGTATGATTTGCGGACTGCTCGAACCCACTTCAGGAGAACTGCAGGTAGCCGGTTTCGATGGTTACCGTCAGCGCGAGCAGATTAAACGCAATATTGGCTACATGTCGCAAAAATTCTCGCTATATGAAGATTTGACGGTGTACGAAAACATCCGCCTTTTCGCCGGGATATATGGTATCAGCCGTGTTGAGCGCAAAGAGAAGACCAACCGGTTGCTCGAAAAACTGGAGATGGAATCGGTGCGAAATAAACTGGTAGCCGGATTGCCATTGGGATGGAAGCAGAAGCTCTCCTTTTCGCTGGCGGTTTTTCACAACCCGACCATTGTCTTTCTCGACGAACCATCGGGAGGTGTCGATCCGCTTACCCGACGCAAATTCTGGGACATGATTTACGAAGAGGCAGCCAAAGGGACCACCATTTTTGTCACCACCCACTACATGGACGAGGCCGAATATTGCGACCGGGTAGCCATTATGTCGGAAGGGAAAATTGTGGCACTCGATACCCCCGCCGCGCTGAAACTGAACTTCGGTGCGCAAAGTATGGACGAGGTTTTCCTGAAAATTGCCAGAAACGTGGATTGACACACAGCATAACGACAGGAAATCAAATTGTAAGTTCGTTAAAAATTGACTGTCAATAACCATAATTGACAAGTTTATAATTCAACATTCATAATTCACCTCCTATGAACCAGCTCTGGGGATTTATCAAAAAAGAGTTTAAACATATATTTCGCGACCCGCGCACCATGGCCATCCTTTTTGCGATGCCCATCATCGAACTGTTGCTCTTCGGCTATGTTATCACCACCGAAATTAAAGATGTGCGCATCGCCATTCTCGATCACTCGGGCGACAGTGAAACCCGCGAAATCACCAACAAGATTCTCTCATCGGGCTATTTCCGGCTTGAGAAGATGTTGCAAAACGAGAACGAAATTGAATCCATTTTCAAACAAGGCAATGTAAAAGAGGTGATTATCTTCGATGCCAATTTCACGCAAACCCTCGAACGCGACGGCAAAGCGGCCATTCAGGTAATTGCCGATGCTTCAGATCCCAACACCGCACAGATGCTCTACAACTACACCAACGGCATTGTACAGGACTATCTGGCAAAAAAATTTGCCGGCTTTCACCCTCCTGTCGAGATTAAACAGGAAGTCAGGATGTTGTACAACGAAAATATGGTGGGGGCATTTATGTATGTGCCAGGAACAATGGCCCTGATACTGATGTTAATTTCGGCCATGATGACCTCCATTACCATTGCCCGCGAAAAAGAGATGGGCACCATGGAAATCCTGTTGGTTTCGCCACTGAAAGCAATCCATATCGTGTTGGGAAAAGTAGCCCCTTACCTGTTGCTTTCGCTTATCGATGCCATTGTCATCATCCTGCTGGGCAATGTGGTTTTCGATGTGCCCATCCGCGGAAGCCTCGTAATACTGATGGCTTTGGTTATCATCTATATTATGATGGCCCTGTCGTTGGGAATCCTTATTTCGACCATTGCCAACAGCCAGCAGGTAGCCATGTTTATTTCAGGCTTTGCGCTGCTGCTGCCTACTATGCTCCTGTCGGGATTTATTTTCCCCATCGAAAATATGCCCTATGTCCTCCAGCTTGTGAGCAACATTATGCCGGCCCGCTGGTTTATCGATGCCCTGAAACAGGTGATGCTCAAAGGCACCGGGCTCTTTTTTATTTGGAAACAGGTACTCATTTTGCTGGTCATGACGGCCTTCTTCCTTGGCCTCAGTGTAAAAAAGTTTAAGTTGTGGTTGGAATAGTGTCCATTTCAATAAGGCAATACAAAATAATGAACAAATGAAAACAATACTATATCTGCTGCAAAAAGAGTTTATACAGGTGATGCGCAACAAGGCCATGCTGCCCATTATCTTTGTGATGCCACTGGTTCAGATGCTGATACTGGTTTTTGCCGCCACAATGGAATTGAAACAAGTGGAACTCTATGTGGTAGATCGAGACCTTACCGAAACCTCACGAAAGTTAACAGCCAAATTCGAAGCGAGTCCCTTTTTCGAGGTAACCCGCTCGTTGCAATCGCCTGCCGAAATCGACCGTGAACTGCTGAAAGGCCATGCCGATGTGGTTTTGACCATCCCACAAGGGTTTGAAACATCACTCATGCGCGAAGATAACAGCTCGCTGCAAATTCTGGTCGATGCCATCAATGGCAGTGCTGCCGAGCTTTCGTACGGATATCTGCGCTCGGTTATCGCCAATTTCAATGGCCATATCAGGGCCGAAATATTGGGGATGCCCGAATTTACCCCACCGCAGCAAATAGCGGTCATCCCATCGTTTTGGTACAATCCCGAACTTAATTTCAAATTCTATATGGCTCCCGGGGTATTGGTTATCCTGGTCACCCTTATCGGATTATTTCTTTCTTCGCTGAACCTTGTGCGCGAAAAAGAGATGGGAACCATTGAACAGCTGAACGTTACACCTATCCGAAAGTATCAGTTCATCATCGGGAAAATGATGCCTTTCCTGATTATTGCCCTGCTCGACCTCACCTTTGGTCTGCTGGTAGCCAAATTGGTTTTTGGATTGCCTTTCCGTGGAAATATTCTCACGCTCTATCTTTTCACCACCGCCTATCTTTTTCTGGTAATGAGTTCCGGACTCTTTATATCTGCCCTTTCCGATACCCAGCAGCAGGTACTTTTCGTCAGTTTCTTCTTTATGATAATCTTTATCATCATGAGCGGGCTCTTTACGCCGGTCGAAAGTATGCCACTTTGGGCACAGCGGCTCGACCTGATTAATCCGCTCTACTACCTGATACGGGTTATCCGGAATGTTGTACTGAAAGGGTCGGGAGTGATGGATTTGGCCTACGAAATGGTTTCGCTGCTTGTTTATGGCAGTATCATGTTTTTGTTGGCCGTATGGCGCTACCGAAAAACCGTTTAACACCGCAAAACCAAGCAATAAGGCCATATATTGGGCAATTACGGCCCGACATATGGCCTGTTTCTTTTCAATTTTTGCCCGATTTTGCTATTTTTGCCCAACCAAATACAGCGGGTAAAACCTATTGCCATTCCCGGTTGAAAGGCAAAATATGGCTTTATTTCATACGGTTCTGGTTTTAGCCAACCCGTTGGAATCTTTTGTAAAAATCGTCAAGACATGAAGAATTTACTGAATGCCAACATGTTGTCAAAATTCATATTACCAATCATCCTGATATTCTGTTTATCGCTGCCCACACAACTGAATGCCCAGCGAAAATGGAAAGAACAGGCAGAACTATCGTCCCGGGCCACCCTCACGCGGCGTGTCGAACTGCTAAAAACCCTGCTTCAGCCTGGGGGTGACTGGTACATTGCTGTCGATATTTACCGAAAACCGGTGAAAG
>CAYOJD010000090.1:0-13648 GCA_964404205.1 uncultured Prolixibacteraceae bacterium | reverse complement strand
CGAAATATTTGGGGAACACCGCCGCAGGGTTGTGCCGACTATGCTTTTCAGCAGCACATCATGAAAAGCCTGAACCCTGAAACCGGGCGTAGCGTGGTACTCTGGCCACACGGCGTTTTGTTCCGCGACAGTGAAGCCGCCATACGCCGGCGCATGATTGAGGAAGATTATGTAGATGCGGTAATTGGCCTCGGTAAAAACCTCTTTTACAACAGCAGTATGGAAAGCTGTTTGCTGGTTTGCTGCATGAAAAAAACTGCCGAACGAAAAGGCAAAATCATTTTTATTGATGCAAAGGAAGAACTACGCATCGAACGCACCAACGCCTGGCTCGAACCGCAACACATTAAAAAAATCAGCAACGCTTACTGGAAATTTAAAGATGCCGATGGTTTTGCCAAAGTAATGACCAACACCGAAGTGCTCGAAAATAATGGTAACCTGAGTTTGCAACTGTATGTAAAACAAGCAGCGCAGACCAGCGAACACAATACAGGAGAACTGATTGCCGATATAAAAGCGGGGCAACAACAAATCAACGATTCGCTTGAAAATCTTTTTATGCAACTGAAAAATATTGGAATTGAAGCATGAAGTTGAGAAAAGAAATTTGGGATAGAGTAAAATTGCAGGACGTCTGTGAATTAATAAATGGGCGCGCTTATGGCGCTCATGAATTATTATCAACAGGAACACCTGTTTTAAGAGTAGGAAATTTCTTTACTAACGACAAATGGTATTATTCGGACTTGCAGTTAGAAGAAAAGAAATATTGTGATAATGGAGACCTGCTTTATGCTTGGTCGGCTTCGTTTGGACCACGAATTTGGGAGGGAGGAAAGGTTATTTTTCATTATCACATATGGAAAGTAGACGTCTCCGATAAAATCACAAAGCAATTTCTCTTTTATGTTTTAGAAGGTGAAACAGACAAAATTAAATCTGCATCACATGGTACAACAATGCCACATATTACTAAAACGGCAATGGAAAAGCATTGCATCCTTCTCCCACCCCTTAAAGAGCAAAAACAAATAGCCGCACTTTTTCAGTCCATCGAAATGGCTGTGGAAAAGGTAGAGGAGCAGGAGAAGATTTTAAAGGCATTATGGAAAAGATTAATAGATGAGTTTGTAAGTAATAAACCAAGTTTTGGAAATTTACTTGATGGTAAAAAGCTACAAACCTACAATTATTGCGATGTAACTAATAAGTTGATGCGAAAAATTGACCCATTAACTTATGGAATTGAAAGAATAGTTGCCGGTGAAAACATAGAGTCGGAAGATTTTAAAATAAGAACATGGCAAAAAGTAGGTGAAGGATATTTAGGTCCTGCATTTCATGTATTATTTCAACCTGGAGATATTTTATATGGCTCCCGAAGAACCTATTTAAAGAAAGTTGCTCTATCCGATTTTGAAGGAGTTTGTGCAAATACTACCTATGTAATAAGGTCAAATGAAAAAATATTGCTTCAGGATTTATTAAAGCACATTATGCTTTCAGAAAGTTTTACTCAATACTCAATTGGTGTTTCAAAAGGCTCTACAAATCCATACATTAATTGGAAAGATTTGGATAACTTTTCATTTAAAATTCCGGACCTTAAAACACAAAGAGAGATAGTAAATATTCTGGATGGAATTTTACAAATAATTGAGCAACTCAAGCAGCAAAAAACCACGTTAAAGCAATTGAAGCAGAAATTGTTGAATGAGATATTAGGATAAATTTTCTATTTTTAAACCATGGCGATTGACATTGATAAAATATGGCTTTACCGGTTAATTCACGTTGACAATGTGGAATATGTGCTTCGAAATGGCATGTTTACACGTAATCATGCACAAGCCGACCCGAGTTATATAAATATTGGCGACACCATACTTATCAATCAGCGCAGCGAATATCCGGTAAAAATTGAAGGATATGGCAATTTGGGTGATTATGTTCCCTTCTATTTTGGACCATTATCCCCGATGTTGTTAAATATTAAAACAGGGTACAGGGGAATAACAAAACGTCCGCAATCAGATTTGGTATATGTTTGCTGCAAACTTACAACTGTCATAGCCAGATGTGAGAAATGGTGCTTTACTGATGGTCATGCCAAAGATGCCATAACCGATTTTTACAATTCCACTAAGGATTTAAACCAGGTTGACTGGACGATGGTGAAAGAAAGATATTGGAATAACAATGAAAATGACTTTGACCGAATGCGACGGAAACAAGCTGAATTTTTAGTTTATAATCATGTTCCGGTTTCATCTATTAAGGTTATAATTGCGTATAATGAGGAAAGAACAAGACATGTCGAAGAATTAACCGAAAGACTTGGACTTGATATTGAAGTTCATTTTGATAAAGAACATAAATTTTACTACTAATGATAAAATATGTAAAGGGAAATTTATTGGAAGCGAAATCACAGGCTTTAATAAATACCGTAAATACAGTTGGGGTAATGGGAAAGGGAATTGCTTTGCAGTTTAAGGAAGCATTTCCTTTAAATTACAAAAAATACATTGATGCATGCAAGGCTAAATGGCTGCAACCCGGAAAGTTATTGGTGGTAAATGAAAAAACGTTAGATGGCAATCGCGTGATTATTAACTTTCCGACCAAAACTGAATGGTTTCAAAAGTCGAAGTATGATTACATTGAATCAGGATTAGCTGCCTTGGTTGAAGAATTAAAAAAAGGGGAAATTAAAAGCATTGCAATTCCACCTCTTGGTTGTGGAAATGGGGGATTGAAATGGGATAGAGTAAAATCATTAATTGAAAAACACCTTGGTTCGTTTACTGATATTGAAATTACTATTTACGAACCAAATGAAGCTGTAAAAGAGATTCTGAAGAAACAGGAGAGTGCTAAAGAAGCAAAACTAACACCGGCAAGGGCAATGTTGTTGTATTCTCTGTTTTACTATGAAACACTGGGGGAACCAAGTAGTGTATTTGTTGCAAATAAACTTGCCTGGTTTTTACAACGATTGGGTGAAAAATTACGTTTGAAATTTGAAGCAAGTCATTATGGCCCATATTCGGTTCAGGTTGCTCATTTATTATACAATGTTAACGGAGTTTATTTAAAAGGGCTGGAGCAGATGACTATAAAAGCTTTTGAACCATTGGAATTGCAGTATGATAAGGTAAAAGAATTAAGCGATTATGTTCGTACAGAGTTAACTCTTGAACAGCAAACGAGGCTAAAAAAACTAATTAGATTGATAAATGGATTTCAATCTTCTTTATCGCTTGAAGTATTAGCCACAGTTGATTATATAAAAAAGGAAAAGAAAACCAACGAAGAACAGGTGATTATACAGGAGATTTATGATTGGTCGGACCGTAAGAGAAATCTGTTTCAGGAAAAATACATAAGAAAGGCGATAAATCATTTAAACGAATACAGTGGACAAATGCTAAACGCATAATAACATGTCCTTTAACGAACTCAACAGCACAGAATATTTTATCATTCACCGGCTTACCGGGGTGAATCTGAATGCAGCACACGGAAATGTTGTTCAGGAAGGACCAGTGGAATACGAGGGTGTAAAATGGAAATACATACAGCCCGAATTGCTACCGCGTCAGATTACCGAGGTGTTTGTTGAGAAAGAACTTCGGGCAGCGCTTTGCCGCCTGAATCCAGATATCGAAGCCAATCCGGAAAAAGCCGATGAAGTGATTCACAAACTCCGGGCAATTCTGATTACGGTAAATAATGTGGGTTTGGTGCGGGCCAACGAGGAATTTGCCCGGTGGCTGCGCAACGAAGTCACACTCCCGATTGGCAAAAACAACGAGCATGTGGCCGTTCGCCTCATCGATTATGAAGTGCTGAAAAACAACAGTTTTGTGCTGACTAACCAGTTCAGGTTACAGGCCCGTGAAGTAAAAATCCCCGATATTGTATTATTTGTCAACGGAATCCCGCTGGTAGTGGGCGAGGCCAAAACTCCTGTCCGCCCGGCTGTTTCGTGGTTCGATGCAGCTCACGACATTCATGTTATTTACGAAAATACCATTCCGCAATTGTTTGTTCCCAATGTATTTTCGTTTGCCACCGAGGGAAAAGAACTGTTTATCGGTGGAGTGAGAACGCCCCTTGAATTTTGGGCTCCGTGGCGTATTGAAGACGATAAGGATGAGTTAAGCCAGGTTTTCGGACTAAACGATGTTGCCGGTCAATTGACTCATCTGCTAAAACCCTCCACGCTGCTCGATATTTTGCAATATTATACAGTTTACGCCACCAACAGCAAAAAGAAAAAAATTAAGGTGGTCTGCCGCTATCAGCAATACGAAGGCGCCAATGCCATTGTGGGAAGAGTCAAAGAGGGGGTAATTAAAAAAGGATTAATCTGGCATTTTCAGGGGTCGGGAAAATCGCTGCTGATGTTGTTTGCTGCCCAGAAACTGCGCAAACAGCAGGATTTGCATAACCCGACAGTGATTATTGTGGTTGACCGTGTTGATTTGGACACACAGATAACAGCCACATTCAATACCGCCGAAGTGCCCAATATGGTTACCACCGACAGCATAAAAGAATTGCACAAACTGCTTGAAGCTGATACACGCAAAATCATCATCACAATGGTGCACAAGTTCAAAGATGCTTATGCTGACATGAACAAACGGGGAAACATTATTGTGATGGTGGACGAGGCTCACCGGACTCAGGAAGGTGATTTGGGGCGGAAAATGCGCAACGCCTTGCCCAATGCTTTTCTGTTTGGACTAACCGGAACCCCCATTAACAAAGCAGACAAAAATACATTCTGGGCTTTTGGGGCAGAACAGGACAGTGGTGGTTACATGAGCCGATATACTTTTCAGGAAAGCATTCGCGATAATGCCACACTGCCTCTGCATTTCGAACCACGTCTGCCTGATTATCATATCGACAAGGAAGGGCTGGATGTGGCTTTTAAAGAATTGGCCAACGACCTGAGCGAAGAAGACCGCAATAAATTAAGCAAGAAAGCTGCAAACATGGCAGTGTTTTTAAAATCGCCAGAACGCGTAAATACAATTGTTTCCGACATTGTGGAGCACTTTAAATTGCATGTTGAACCGGAAGGTTTAAAAGCCATGATTGTAACGCCCGACCGGTATGCCTGTATTCAATACAAAGAAGGTTTAGACAAACTAATTGACAGTGAAGCCAGCGAAGTAGTTATTAGTTCATCGGCCAACGACGATTATGAGTTCAAAGAGAAATGGGCGATGGACAAAGACCAGCAGGAAAAAGTGGTTGAGAAATTTAATGATACCGATTCACCCCTGAAATTTCTGATTGTGACTGCCAAACTTCTCACAGGTTTTGATGCACCGGTTCTGCAAACCATGTATCTTGACAAATCGTTAAAAGACCATACGCTGCTGCAAGCCATTTGCCGCACAAACCGGCTGTTTCCGAATAAAACATTCGGTAGGATTGTTGATTATTTCGGAGTGTTTGACGATACAGCCAAAGCGCTTGCCTTTGATGAAGAAAGCGTAAAATTGGTTATTTCCAATTTACAGGAGTTAAAAGACAAACTGCCGGAATGGATGAAAAAATGTTTGTCTCATTTCCCGGATGTTGACAGGAATATTGCCGGTTTTGAAGGACTGTTAAAAGCACAGGATTGCATCAACGACAATGAAAAAAGAGATGCTTTTGCCAGAGATTTCAGCAGCCTCACCAAATTATGGGAAGCGCTTTCTCCCGACCCGGTACTGAATCAGTTTCAAAAAGATTACAAATGGTTATCGCAGGTTTATATTTCGGTCAAACCAGGCTCTGATGATAATGGTCGTCTGCTTTGGCACGCCCTGGGTGCACAGACAACTGCTTTAATTCACGAGCACATTCATGTTTCGGGTATCAATCAGGATATGGAAGAAATGGTTTTGGATGCTGAAGTGATTGATGAACTGATGAACAAAAAGGACCCGAAGCAGGCTGAGAAAGTGATGAAGATTCTTGTCAGCAGGCTGCATAAACATGGCAATAATCCAATTTTTAAACGATTGAGTGAACGGCTTGAAGCCATTCGCGACAAAGCCGAAAAAGGATTGATTAGCTCCATCGAATTTATCAAGGAACTCTGTCAGTTAGCCAAAGAAACTTTACAGGCTGAAAAAGGCGTTGAACCGGTTGCTGAACAAAAAAATGCCAAATCGGCTTTAACAGAATTATTTCTTGAACTGAAAACCGACACCACTCCTGCCATTGTTGAACGAATCGTCAACGACATTGACGAAATTGTAAAAGTCGTACGATTCGACGGCTGGCAAAACTCCACGGTTGGAGAGCGCGAAGTGAAACGGGAACTTCGTAAAATTCTCTGGACAAAATACCAAATCAAAGACGAAGATTTGTTTAACCGGGCTTATGATTATATAAGGGAATATTATTAGTTCTATCTCTTTATTACGAAAAGATTTGCATTTAGTATAAACAGAAGTATTTCCTTTTTGAGTTTGTTTTTTAAATATAGCCACCATCCAACTGCCATTCAACCGCTGAACCCCGCGTAGAATCTCAACTTTCTTCAAATGAGAGAGAAAGGCTAAATTTATTTACAAAATATTCGACAAAATAATTGACTTTTGTTTTCGAATATTGTAACTTGACTATCGGAATATTCCAATAAAACTAAACCATGTTTGAGATTCTTATGTCTACAGTTCAGGAAACGGGTCACGACAAAAATGTGGCCCTCTTTCAGGGGATGGTTACCGTATGTGTATCGTACGGGACAAGCTATAACCCGTCGCGCGATGCGTTAAAAGTATCGGCGCTTAACGAAATGGTTGCCATGGCACGGCAAACCATCACCAACTACCACGAAGTGGTTGCACTACTCAAAAAGGCGAAAGCCGAAAGGGAAATTGCCTACAAGGCCCTTAGCCCGTTAACTACCCGCCTGATTATGTCGCTCCGCTCATCGGGCTCAGCCAAAAGGTTCGACGAGATGGCCCAGTCGTATAGCCGCAAAATTAGGGGGATGCGCCTGTCGAAAAAAGCTACCGAACCCGAGGTGCAGTCGCTCTCGGCCGATGTCGTTGCCCCTAAAAGCATTTCGGCTTCACAAATGAGTTTCGACAACCGCCTCGAAAATTTCGACAAGTTTGTCCAGTTCCTTTCGTTGATCCCTGAATTTAATCCCAACGAAAACGAACTGAAAATCAGCGAGCTGTTTATCCGCCGCGACCAACTGCGTATGTTGAACGACAGTGTGCTCGAACTGACCAGCGAATGCGACAGGCTTAGGATGATGCGTAATGTGATGCTTTACAAACCTGTTGTGGGAATGCTCGATATTTCGCTCGATGTCAAATCCTATGTCCGATCGGTATTTGGGGGAAGCAGCGAGCAGGTAAAACGTTTGGCCAAATACAACCTGCGTGGCAGCAGGATGACCTTTGGTGAAGAGTTGCCTGCCACTGAACCGGCACCTTTGTAAATCGTAACCAAATTATTGTTCCTCAGCCATCGTCATTAACAGTTTCGCCTATCCGCGTTGCACCTTCTGTTCGACAATTAACGGCTTTGTATTTTTATCATGTCGCTAATTGACGGAGAATTGTTTCTACTTGTACCGACATTTGCCAAACTTGCAACGATAATTAGGGTAGATACAGGCTGTTATAGACGATGGCTTTGTTATTTCAGACGAGAAATAGACAAATAATGGCTATTTATCGGTACAATAAAGCTATTTGCAAATACAATCAGACTACTTGTCAATACAATGAAGCTAGTCAAAATTACATTTACCCGATTTGTTTCTACAATTTCCAATGTGTACAATACAATGTTGCGATGAATAATGATAGAATTGCGATGGATAATCATATAAAGCTAATTGCACAAAGAAGAAACAAATGATTACAACAATAAATTGCGATGGAAAAATGCAAAGAGGAGTTTGCAATACATATTTATTCCTTTGCACAACAAAAAGAGTGACCCGCAGAAAAAATAGTGCCGTTGGAAAACAATAAAGCCTTAGGAGCACTACAAAAACGGGCACGGTAAGTTTGTCGATACGCGATGCCATTTCGTGTACAACCCAATTGGATTCGCTTATCTCTCCCTGCCCCCGGTATAGGCACGGGGCAAAATGACGAAGGGTTTACCGCTGCTAAAATATCGATACCTAAAAACAAATGATGGTCGGGTGCCATAGGCAAACGCTGGATTGGGAACCCATTTTTTGGCTTTTGCCGCTCTTATCACCCCAGGCTGAGGGGTAGCCTCCCGATTGTATTTGGCCAAAATAAAACAGCCATGCAAGGATAATCCTGCATGGCTGTTTGGGTAGGATATTGAATGATTATCGGACAATAAAGGTAACTGTGCTGCGGATATCGCGTGAGGAGGAACCAACCTGTATCTCGTACTGGCCGGGGGGCACTTCCCATTTCTGCAACTGCTCGTTGTAATAAGCCAAATCGGCCACCGGGATTTCAATCTGTACAGCCTGCTCTTCGGCGGGGGCCAGGTTTACTTTGGCAAACCCTTTCAGCTCTTTGTTGGCTTTGGCCACCTTGGGCTGGGTGTCGCGCAGATAAAACTGCACCACTTCGGCTCCGCCCTTTTGCCCGCTGTTGGTCAGGCGCAGGCTTACGCTGATGGTATCGGACGGACTATATTCGGTCTGATCGATCATGGCTCTTCCGTAGGTGAAGGTGGTGTAGGAGAGGCCATGGCCAAAGCAGTAGAGCGGATCGATGTTTTTGGTGTCGAACCAGCGGTAACCTACCAAAATATCTTCGAGATAGGCGACCTTTTTATCGTCGCCCGGGAAGGCTTGCATGGCATGGGCGGGCGAGTCTTCCAGTTTTTTGGGAAGGGTAAAGGGCAGTTTGCCCGAGGGGTTTATATTGCCCAACACCACATCGGCTATCGCATTGCCCCCTTCGGAGCCGTTAAACCAGCTCCAGACAATGGCAGGGGCCGTTTCGTTAACCAGACGGAGGTCGTAAGGGGCACCGGCAATCAGCACCACCACGGTCTTCGGATTGGCTTTTACCACTGCCTCGATAAGCGCTTCCTGTGCAAACGGCAGACGGATATCCTTCCGGTCGACCGATTCTGATTCGACACTACGGTTCGAACCGGCAATTACTATCGCATAGTCTGACGACTTGGCAATATCGACCGCTTCGCGAATCAACGCTTCGTCGACTGTATAATCGACTTCGCGCCCAAAATGAAAGAATTCATTCTTTCCCGGAAGATATTTCTCGCGGTAGCCCTGTGCGTAGCGCAGCGCGATACCATTGCCCAACCTGTTTTTGAAGCCTTCGAGCGGGGTCACCTCGTAGCGGGCTTTTACCCCGGCGCCAAAGCCGCCCTGTGCAAATTTCGAAGTGGCATTGTCGCCAATAATGGCGATACTTTTAATGCCCGACTGGTTGACCGGCAACAGTTGCCCGTCGTTTTTCAACAGCACAATCGCTTCGGAAGCCACCTTGTACACCACTTCGCTATGTTCGGGGGTATTGATAGACCCTTTGCTGCGACAGAGATTGAAGGTCTTGGTGTGGTACATTACCCGCAGGATACGTTTCACTTTTTCGTCGAGCAGCTTCTCGTCCACATCGCCCTTTTTAACGGCTTCCAACAACGGGTTGGCAAAGAAAAACTGTTCGAAGGGGACAATGCTGCCCATTTCGACATCGAGGCCGTTTCGGGCGCTATTTACGGTATTATGCACGGCAGCCCAGTCGGATACCACAATTCCTTTGAAGCCCCATTCGCCTTTCAGCACCTGGTTCAGCAAATAATCGTTCTCGCAGAGCCAGGCCCCGCGGAATTTATTGTAAGCCCCCATCACCGAAAGGGCATGGCCCTTTTGTACGGCTGCCTTAAAGCCGGGGAGATAAATCTCGCGGATGGCCCTTTCGCTGGCCAGCACGTCAATCGAACCACGGTTGGTCTCCTGGTTGTTGATGGCAAAGTGCTTTACGCAGGCAGCCACATCCTGTGCCTGTACCCCCTTCACATAGGGAACCACCATTTGGGCATTCAGAAAGGGATCTTCGGTAAAATATTCGTAATTGCGGCCACAAAGCGGGGTGCGCATAATGTTAATGGCAGGTGCCAGCAGGATATCCTTGTTGCGGGCGCGCGCTTCCTGTCCGATGGCTTCGCCATACTGAAGCGACAATTCGGGGTTCCAGGTGGCACCGAGTGCGGTACCGGCGGGGAAGAAGGTGGCCGAGTCGGTGGTCCAGCCCAGCGGGCTCCACGACGAACGCTCAATCTCTTCGCGGATGCCCAGCGGGCCATCGGCATACTGAATCTCGGGAATACCCAGACGCTTCACGCCGCCCGACCAGAACATACCGGTTCCGTGCAGCATATTCACTTTTTCGTCAAGCGTCATCAGCGCAACAAGTGAATCAATCTTGCCTTCGTAGTTTGCAGAAATCTGACAGAATGATTTGGGTTGAGCGGCATCGTTTGCTTTCGGGACACTCTGGCAGCCGAATGCAGTAACGCCCAGCAGTAAAAAAAATACTGTTCGTCTAAGTTTAATCATTTGGTTATATTGTTAAAGACAACTGTATACCTCAACGGAGGATTTTTGTTGGTAATAAAAAACGAAGGTCGGACAAAATTGTAATTTCGAATGTCGTACAATGATTATAAATGGTAGGCTAAATGTCAGGTGGGGCAAAAAAAGAAAAAGCCCGCCGGTATGGATAGTCATACTCAGCGGGCTTTTGCCATGCGGGTTTTGTTATTTCCCGGCTTTCAGTATCTGTTCCAATTTGCCATATCCCTGGTTGAGGCCCCCGATATAGTCGATCTTGATTTGTTTGTAATAAGCACGGGTCAGTTTTTTATTGTCTTTGCCGTCGGGATGGTTTACCCGGTCAATGATCCCGTTGTGAAGGGTTACGGTGGCGTCGATAATCTCCCATACATCTTTGTCTTTTCCCTCGAAGGTATCAATAAAATCGAGGCAGTCGCCAATCATTTGCGACGAAAGATATTCGAACTCCTTTTTGAGTTGTTTACGGCTTGCCATAATTCAGAATTTTAATGGTTGAATATTCAATTGTTCCCGTTGCCGGGAAAACTGTTTTAAATTACAATTTATATTTGAATCGCAGGACGCTTCCTATCGATTATTTTGCGGTGCCCGCTTTCCCTGGTTCTTCTTTTCGTTTTTCAGCTTCTCTTCTTCGGCCTCTTTGTCCACAATTTTCTTGTCGAACTGCAGTGGCGGCAGGCTCCATTGATCTTTATTGTCCCAGTTCGGGCGGATCTTGATGACGCTCTGATAATAGAACACCTCTTCGGGCTGCCGTTTGGCTTTCAAATCGCCGGTATCCCATACCCCGTTGTTGTTGCGGTCGATAATTGCCTTGAGCAGGTATTTCTGTGGCTCAAGATATTGGATGGTGATCTCTTCGTCCTTGTCGATGCGTATGCTTCGGATAACCGTTTCTTTGATATCGGCCGAGAGCAACTGGATAACGGTGGGTCCTTCAACGTGGCCAATCTTGTAAATCAATTTGCCATATTGCTCCTCCTCTTTAATCTTGATGTCGATATCGACTTTCTTGTTCGGAAGGTTATAAATGGTGTATAGGGCAGCCGAGTCGACGGATAGCTTGTAGGAGCCGCCAAATTTCCAGGGATGGCTGACCCAATATTTCAAACGGCTTGCCGAATCGGCCTGCATGGTAAAGGGTACCGGAACATAAACGGTGTCCTGAAGCTCGGTAAGGCGAATCATCGTCGTGTCGAACGAGGCAACCGGCTCGGGCGACTGTATCATCAGCTTGCGATAGATATCGAAGTTGGCAGTTGCATTGCTCATCAGGTTAACTGTCTCAATAACCGCTTCGGTTTTGCGCCGTTCGCCTCGTTTTACCTTTTCGTTCTTCCGGTCGGTGAAATATAGCTTGATGGTATCGTTCTTCACATAAAAATTTCCAAGGCTATCCTGCTGCTGATACGAGAGCTTAAAAACAAGTGTATCCTTCTTGTAAACAGTCGAATCGGTAAGCCACACCTTTAGGGTATCTTTTTTGGGCGATTGTTCGATTAGGTTCCATTTTCCTTCGGGCTTTGCATTGACCAGCGCGATATCGAAAGTATCGGCCACCGATTGGGTAAAATAGAGGTCGACAAAATGGCGTTGCAGCCTTTCGTATTTGTCGAGCATCAGGTTGAAATAGTCTTCGCTGAAACGCAACAGGTGGATGGGGTCGGGGTAGAAGCGGGTTTTGCCGAATACCACCAGGGTATCGGAGCCGGTTACCGCGGTGTCCTGCAACGCCGAGTAGGTAGCCGAGGGGACAACCAGGGTATCGAGAAAGGCAATCGAATCGACCCCTGCGGTATATTTTAGGTTGTTGTCCACATCGCCCAAAGCATAGACCCGATATTTGGCCGGCGGAATATTGGTGACGGCAAAAAACCCTTTGCTATCGGTTTTGGCAATATATTCGGGTTTGGTGGTGTAAACCATACTATCGGCATCGGCACTGTAAAGTGCTATATAGCTGCCTGCTATGGGTTCGAGGTTAAAGGCGTTTTTGACAAACCCGACAATGCGCAACGAGTCGAATACATTGCCGGTCGAGAAGGCCAGCCGGTAGTTTTTCAGCGGGTTTCGTTCGTTATAATCAACAATCCCATCTTTGAAATCGAGCGAATAGGTTTTATCTGGTTGCAGTTTGTCGTTCAATTCGACCACCAGCGATTTGCCTTTGGTACGAAAAAGCGGCCGTTTCGCGATGGGGGGAGAGATAACAAATTTCTCGCTTAACCCTTCGTTCTGAACAAACTCATCGAAATAAATCCTGATTTTGGTATCGCTGAAATTGAGTTGTCCGTCAGCCGGCAAGCTTTTCAGCACGGTCGGGGGGGCTACATCTTTTTTACCTCCCTTAGGCATGCCCACGTTGGCGCACGAGGTATAAAAAATGGCTGCAACTGCAAAACAGAGTAAAATATGAAAAGCTTTTTTGCCCAAAACGTTCATTTTAAAATTCGAAGTGCACAAACTTACGAAAACCAAACCAATGGAAAGGTGGGCGTGCCTATTTTTTCGTTCAAAACGATAACTTCGTAACCAATTCATACCCTATTTTGAAGAATGGCACAGACCGATACCCGTTTGCTGAAGCATCGTGGCGAACTTCCGTTCGATTATGTGGTGGAGGGGAACAACCTGCTCTCAGCCTTACTTTGCTATAATTGGGCCGTTGCCGGGAAGAGCGTTGCCGTGATTTTGCCGCATAAGCCCGAGCCGACAGGTTTTCGGCCCACCACGGCGATTTATCCGTCGCAATGGGCCGATATCGTTACGGCACGCCAAAAACTGGTGTGGATGGAGCGTTTACGCACTGCTTTTCCCCATCTGGTTTTACAGCAGCGGGTGGTCAATACGATGGCCAGCGAAAGTGGCCTGGGAGTGAAAGATCGGTTATTCAACTTGCTGGTTGCACAAAACCCTAAGCTGAAATCAGCCAGACTTGCTTTGGTAAAATATCCCGAATACCAATTACTGACCGCTGCCGGATGGATAAACGGCATTCTCTCGCGCGAATATTGGGTCGATACCGGTCAACTTGCTATCGAGTTATTGCTCGAAGCCAAAAAAGCAGGT
>CAYOJD010000089.1:0-13699 GCA_964404205.1 uncultured Prolixibacteraceae bacterium | reverse complement strand
AAATAACATCCTCATTATTAAAATATCACCAGATTATATATACAATAAAAATGAGAAAAGTTATTCAAAATTAATTTTTAGCTGGTTATCAATTGCTTGTTTCTTTTTGAATCGCTCTATAATCTTGCTTATTTCGCCCCGACAACGTCCGCAACCGGTACCGGCATGTGTAAGATGCTGAATATCGGCAAGGCTTCCGGCACCTTTTCTCAAATAAAAGAGAATTTCTTTCTCTGTAACATGGTTACACAAACAAATTAACTTATCGACAGCCATTGTTGAGACGTTTCTTGCATTTTTACGTAAATATACTGTTTCGCAAAATAAAACCGCTCTGGCAACCTGGCGAAATGAGAATTGGCTACCAAAGCGATTTATCGATTTTTCTAAAACAGTAAATAAATTCATTCCTTCAAAGGCCGCGCCATTTGCTTTCTCCTGGCCTGAAAAGGGATAAATTATCGGTTGGGAAGTATACCCAGCCAAGCGGAATGCATCACGATTGATGGAAAAACGGTGTCCTGGCTTTATTCCGCGAAAGCAGGAGCAAACTGGCATGGCAGGTCTTCTGACTTGTTCCGGTTTTGGCCACCTTCCCGTTCAATACAGTGGTGATAATAATCTGCCAAAACTTTTACAGGAACTCACAGCAGCGGGTCTGTCCAGGAATTACACCTGGTTCCCTTTTCATTCCCCTGACTGGATAGCCTGCGGGGAAACCAATGCTGCAACAAAAATATAGATTAAATTGGTTTCCCAAACATCGAACCCCAAATAGTTGCGCTGCGGCATTATTAAGGTGAAATAATCGCAAAAAGCATTGTGACTATTTGATATATGAAGAAATCTAGATATGTTTGTCAAAAACATAACAGCAGTGCAATGAAAAAATTAGTTTTAGTCTTTTTACTGTTATTGACAGGAACCATCTATTCAAACACACTTTTGGCCGGCAATGGCGAAGATGGTGCCGTTGTGAAACTGACCAAAGATGAGTTTCTGAAAAAAGTAATGGATTACGAAAAAAATCCAAATGAGTGGAAATATTTGGGGTCGTTGCCCTGTGTTATCGATTTTTATGCCGATTGGTGCGGTCCGTGTCGTCAGGCATCGCCTATTTTGGAAGAGTTGGCGCAAAAATACAAAGGGAAAATTGTGGTGTATAAAATCAATACCGATCAGGAGAAAGAACTTGCAAGAGCATTCGGGATTCGTGGGATCCCGGCCTTTCTGTGGGTCCCTCAAAGCGGCAAACCTACAATGAGCAGCGGTGTTGCCCATTCGGCTGAAGAAACCAAACAGATGTTTGAAAAGATGATTGGCGATGTTTTGTTGAAAAAATAATCGTGCTATCCCAAATATAAAAAAGGCTGTTTCGTGTGAAACAGCCTTTTTTATGGGTAAATAAATTCAACAAATGAATTAGATCTCTATCACAACAATTGTATCAATTTCGTGAAGCCTGGCTGATGGAACTTTAATAACAGTTCCAAATCCATCCTGCTTAAAGTCAACTTTCGAATTGTCGTCAAACAAATAAGCCTTTTTCACCTTTTTACCAAATTCGGGTAACAGGAGTGTTTCTGATTCGGGATTCAGTAAATGAACATATACCAGATTTCCTTTGGCAGTTGTAACGCCCCAGCTTTTTGGTGTTACCGGTCCACCGCGGGTACCATAAATTGTCTCACCATATTTTTTCATCCATTCCCCCATTTCGCCAAGTGTTTTCACAAACTCAGGCTGAATCTTCCCGTTAGGCATTGGGCCAACATTCAATAAGAAATTGGCATTGTATCCGGCCGATTTGACTAAATATTGAACCAACTTTTTAGTACTCTTATAATTTTGGTCACGAAGGTTAAAGCCCCAGGCCCCATTCATTGTTTCGCAGGTTTCGAGTGGAATTTCACCAACTTTCGATTCGCCGCTAAAGCCAGTTGTATTATGCCCGGGAAGATCTTTTTCAAACATTTGGAAGTCTTCACCCGGCTTAGGGGCCTGATGATGATTGTTTCCCACAAGTGCAGCCGGCTGTAACTTATGAATCAAACTGTAGGTTTTGTCGAGACGCCAGTCTGCATCTTTTTTATCCCACCATCCATCGAACCAAATGCCGGCGATATCGCCATAATTGGTAAGGAGCTCGCTCAATTGAGCATCCATATAGTCGAGATAGCTGTACCAGTTTCCACCGGCTGACCGGCCCGCAGTTTGACCTGTTCCTCCAAGCGGATAATAATTATCCTGATACCAGTCGAGATGTGAATGGTAAAAGAACAATTTGATGCCTTGTTTGTGGCATTCGTCTGCCAACTGTTTTAACACATCTTTTCCGTAAGGTGTGCGTTTAACAATATTCCAATCAGTCAGTTTCGTATCCCACATGCAAAAACCATCGTGATGCTTGCTTGTAATCGTGATGTACTGCATCCCGGCATCCTTAACCACTTTCACCCACTCTGCCGCATTAAAATCGACCGGATTGAAGAAAGCGGGTAATTTCTCGTAGGTTTTTCTGTCAATTCGTTGTTCGTTCATCACCCACTCGCCATCTCCCAAAACAGAATAGACGCCCCAGTGAATAAACAGTCCAAATTTAGCATCCTGGAACCACGAACGTGCCGCAAGATTTTCAGGAGCAGGCACATAATCTGACTGTGCCACTGTCGATAACGAAAATACAAGTAAAATACCTGCAAATACAACTCTTCGAATATTCATTGCTGTTCAGTTAGTTAATAAATGTTTCTCTAAAATTAAACTAATTTTCATTTGGTCAGCCCATCGGACTTGAATTAATAAATAATTCTTTTTTGAGCTACGACAAACTGCTAAAAAAAAGCCTCCCGGCAGTACCGAGAGGCTTTTCTATTGCGAAATAAGCAATTAGAGCGCTTTCATACTCTGTTCGCAAGCGGCTTTGATTTTTTTGGCCGTTTCGTCTGCTGCATTGATCTCGAGTGCTTTATTCACAAGCTCGATAGCCGAACCAAATTCTTTCTTGGCTTTTGCCGTTTCAGCTTTGTAGGCATCATCGGTAGTTTTAAACTTTCCGGCTGTTACTTTGTCGGCAGCTGCTTTTAGAATCGTAGCTGCTTCGTTGTACTGCTTGGTACCTTCAGTTACATAATATTTTGCCAAAGCATCTTTCAGTTTGGTGTTGTCAGCCACTTTGGCAATCCCTTCGTTAAGCGTACTGAGATAAGCTTCGGTATTATTCTGTGCCTTGTAGGTAAATGCTTTATATTGATAAGCTGTTTCAGCCTTGTAACCACCGGCAATTGCCTGATCGAAAAAGGTAATGGCCTTATCGAAACTTTTTAGCTGATAAGCACAAACTCCTGCATTGTAAATCATGGCAAAGTCGGTTGGCTGATCACCCCAAACAGTAATGGCTTTTTCGAAACTTTCGAGTGCTTTTGCATAATCTTTGGTACGCAAAGCTTCGTTGCCGGCATTCTTCAGCTCGACAGATTCCTGCGCAAAAACTGAAATGATGCTCATACATAAAACAACAAGTAAAAAAACTTTTCTCATCCTTCAAAAATTTTAGAATTGGTAATTAAAATCAATCTTTAGGTCTCTTTTTCTCAAAAGTAGTAAATCAAAATTAAAATCAAACAATATTGACAAACTTTTTAACAACCACGATATCAAATACATGAAACACAAAAAATGGAATAAACTGCATCAAAATACCTTGTCAGGGATTAAATTGGTCGGTGTGATAAAAGGAGAGAATATTGTTGATCATTTCAACATATGTATTTACCTGAACATTTTCCGGAGCAATTACACCAGCCCGCCGAAAACAGTTTAGCGCATTGCCCCAACGCTGCAGTTTAAAATATATTTCGCCCCTAAAGAACCAGAGGTCAAAATCTTCAATGCCGGTTAAATCATCGACGAGCCGAAGTGCCTCCTCAACGTTACCTTCGGCAAAAGCAATTTTGGCATCTGATAATATATCCTCACTCCTTTTCATTCAGTTCCATTTGAATTTCATGAATCAGCCCGGCTGACCGTATCAACACCTTTAATGTTCTTAAGCTTCTGAATCAGATAATCGAGATGTTCCAAATCGTTTACAAAAACCCTCAAAGTCCCGTCGAACGACTTATTCTCACTATTAATTGATATTGAACGCATTTGTACACCAACTTCTTTCGAAATAATATGAGAGATATCATTTACGATACCCATCCTGTCGGAACCTGAAACATGGACAGTTGCCTGAAACGACGAACGTTTTCCCGTGTCGCGCCACTTGGCTTTTATCAGTCGGTAAGGATATCGCTCAATCATCTGTTTCGCATTGGGACAATTCAACCGGTGAATCTTTATTCCCTCCTTGATGGTTACAAAACCAAATATCTCGTCTCCAAAAATCGGATTGCAACAAACAGCCAGCTTGTAGATTACATTTTTCAGGTTATTGTCAATCACCAGATAATCATCTCCGGCATCGAACGAGAGTTCTTTGACTTCAGTTGGCGAAAAAATCTCCGAAAGCTTATCCTGCTGCGACTCTTTTGTTTGACCGGCAATTATCTCTTTGATTTCGAGTGGATCTATCTTTCCGACTGAAACATTGTAATAGAGATCGGCTGCCAGTTTCAGTTTGTAATGTTTCAACAGATCGCGAATGACCTGATCGTTAAAATCGATTTTCCAGTTTTTGAACTTACGTCTGAGTATCTCTTTCCCGTTTTCGGCCTCACGCTTTTGCTCTTCGTTCAGACTGGCTTTAATGCGGCTTTTGGCTTTTGAAGTAACAACAAAATCGAGCCAGTCGAGCTTGGGTTTCTGATTGTTCGATGTTTCGACAGCAATCTGATCTCCGTTTTTTAGCTGATATTTCAGCGTTACCAATCGCCCGTTGACTTTACCGCCAACACATCGATCGCCAATCTTAGAGTGTATTTCGTAGGCAAAATCGAGCAAGGTGGCTCCTGCGCGCAATTTGACCAAATCGCCCTTGGGGGTAAAAACAAATATTTCGTCTTCGTAAACATTTACTTTAAAATCGTCGATAAAATCAACCGGATTAAGTTGAGGGTTCTCAAGTATTTCACGAATATTCTTTAACCATTCGTCCAATTCTTTTCCACCCCCTTTGCCTCCCTTATAGCGCCAATGGGCAGCCAATCCGTTCTCGGCCACATCGTCCATCCGCCGTGTACGTATCTGTACCTCAACCCATCGCTTGCCCGGACCAAGTACCGTGGTGTGAAGCGACTCGTAGCCGTTCGATTTTGGGAAGGTTATCCAGTCGCGTAGCCTTTCGGGATTAGAAACATATTCTTCCGTTACCACCGAAAAGGCCTGCCAGCATTCCGATTTTTCGTTCTCTGGTTTAGAGTTGAGAATCACACGGATGGCAAATAAATCGTACACCTCGTGAAAATCGACTTTTTGCTTTTTCATTTTGTTCCAGATCGAATAAATCGATTTGGTCCGTGCTTTCATCTCGAAATCGAAACCCCTGCTCTTCAACTTCTCCTGTATCGGTTTTACAAATGCCGAAACAAAATTTGCCCTTTCATGATCGGTCTCTTTCAACCGTTCGACAATATGGTTATACTCTTCGGGGTGAAGATATTTCAATGCCAAATCGAGAAGTTCGGAATTGATCTTGTAAAGGCCCAACCGGTGGGCCAAAGGGGCATACAAATGCCAGGTATCGACTGAATAGCGCCGTTGCAGTTCTGCAGGAAGGGTATCGAGATGACGCATGTCCTGCAGTTGATCGGCAATCTTAATCAGGATCACCCTAACATCGCCCGAGAGGGCAAGCATCAACCGCCTGAAATTTTCGCTTTGCAGAACCAAGTTGTCTGTATTCAGCGAATTAATTTTGATTATACCCTCCAATATCTCAGCCACCCCAATACTGAACTTCGACTTCACTTCGTCGAAAACAAACGGATGCTCACTCTTGCTGTAAACATTGTGTAACAGCGAAGCCACCAGCGAATCGGATGAAAGGCCAAGTTCCTTCACCGCAATACGGGCTACCGAAAGGGAATGCAGCAAAATGTATTCATTATTTTCCCACCTCGAATCTCCAATACAATTCAAGGCAAAATCCATCGCATCGCGAATGAAAACATGATCCTTATCTGGTATGACCGACTCAAAGTCAACCATTAACCGATTAAATGATTCGATGATAATATCGTTGCTGCTTTTCTCCACTTACCCTTTGGTTTAAATATTTTAATTATACGTGTTTGAGATTCACCAGGTATCAAATCGTCTGACTGTCACGCCTGCCCTGATGCTAAATTTGTCGGAAAATTTATAACCAACTTCAAATGAGGTGCCCGTATTAAACTGCAGATTTCGGTTACCCGGCATATCGAATGGCATATAATATTTTGATGGTGAATAAGTTGTTGAATAAAGCGATAGTTTATTCCCCCAATCCATCTTTCCACTTCTGTAATAGCCAAGCAAATCGTTATGGGTGGTGTAAGCCTGACCTGAATAAGCTGTCATCAATTGTAAATCTGACGATCTAAATCCACTGTAACTGTTAGGCCACCTTTCGGATGAGCCTGAAAGCAAAGAAGGAACATGAAGCGATGTCCCGATGAAAAAACTCTTCAGCGAGATCAGAAATGTAAGATCTCTGTCTACACTCAAATCTATGGACGACACATGGGGTTCACTTTCGAAATTAACGCTTCGGGAAACAGTCAACGTGTCACTTTGCTGTCCAAACAACGGCAGCGCAAAAAAAATGGACATCAAAGTTGTAATTCCAAACTGTTTCATAACGACTATCACTTCACAAGGCTGAATTTACCAAAAATTACCTTTTAATGGCTTTATCTGCCCGGCAGATGATAATTTTCGGCAAATATTAACAATTAATCAAGATTCATCTTTTCGATAGTTCGAGTTCCCCAAAAAATTCGGGTCGGTGAAAATCGGGCTTTTCGGTAGCAATAGGAGCCCACGAAACAAAATGTGGTATAGATGTATGGTCGCCACACTTGTAGAAATTGGCCCTAAATGCCTTTCCTGACCATAATTTAATCAATGTCAACGGGATTGCCACCGTCAATTGCCAATCGGCAAGCGAATGATTTGGTACATTTTCAGCAGTAAAAGGGGCCCAGCGAATAATCTGGTTCATATCATCAACCGAAAGACGTTCCCGATTGCCACGGCCTTCGCCAAAAGCAGCCAAACAATTACCCAAAGCGTTGAACTCAAAATTCATATACCCGCTATCGACCGCAACAAAAAACTCGACACACGAATCTTGCCATACCGGATCGTGATCGTGTTGAAATTCTGCTTTTACAAAATCACCTTTCACCATGTAATGCAGCCAAAGTTTTTCGCCGCAATAACCCAAAAAAAGCGTAACAGGGGGGAAATGTGAAAAATCAGCCCAGTTCAATGTCGAAATATCGAGTTTCGCTCCTTTCCCGATAAGTAATCTTTGTACATCTTCTCTCTGGTCGTATGGAATATTGGCTAAATAAGGGACTTCAACGCGCTTCATACATCAAGGTTTTAATTATCATTCTTACAATTTCGCTGATATCTTCAGCGTTCTAAAGATAAACCAATTGTTTTTATTCCAGTCGGCGAAGCATCAAAAAAGCCGTCGGAAAAATCCAGACGGCTTCTGTTCAAAACCAATATTTATAAAACCAGACTATTCGATTAATTCCAGAGATTATTGTCTACCATCCAACTTTCGACCTTGGTTGGCTTCTCGGGTTCGAGTTGGTTGGCATCGATGTCAAAACCTTCGAACCAATAGTTATTGCACGACATCCACTGTTCAATTTTCGATTCATTGTCAGCCTCAACCATTTCAGTCGATTCAGTACCCCAAAGTACATTGTCCGACATCCATTGTTCTACATAGTTGCTGTTTTCGCTTTCTATCACTTCGAGAGCGTCGAAAGTCCCCCATAAATCGTTGCTGACCATCCAGTTTTCAACAGTAACATAGCCGTCGGTATCTTTCACTTCCACTGCGTCAAAAGTTCCCCAGTAGTCGTTACTGCCCATCCAGTTTTCGACAGTAATCGAATTTTCCTGAACAATGGCCTCAGTTGAGCACGACGGACATCCATTCATTGAAGCTGAAATATTAACTGAACCATTTCCGCTCTCATTGGCAAAAAGGCTGTTGTTGCTGATTATTGAAACTGCAAACATGGAAGCAATTGCCAAACTTTTCATCTTGTTGCTAATTGTTTTCATTTTGTTTTTATTTTATCTAATGTTTAATGTTTAACGAAACGACATTAATCAATGTTACAGCAATCGTGCCAAAAAATATACCGCACTGTATATAAGAATATTATGATATTATTTAGAATAGAATCTGTACGATTTATGAACGAAAACAGACAGTTGTATGTCCGGAAACGTACATTTGACTGCATTTTGGCTGACTACCGGAATACAGACATGGTATAAAATTCAATATTAAACCTTTGGCTTAAGTTGAACCAATGCCTGTATCTTCAGAAAAGATGATATGCTTTATCCGATAAACCCTCTTTGCACGATACTCATATTTCGCACGAACCAAAGCCATACCAACTCCCCTTCAACACCCCGTCATGCCGCAAATGGTGCCTTTCCAATGCAGAGCTGATACAACTAAAGCAAAAAAAGCAGAAGTTACAGTGATGAAAAGTATTATTCGATAGGGTTTACACGTTGGATGAGGAATTGATGGATGATGATATACTGATTTCAAACAATATAGCATTGAACAAACAAGTACACACTGTCTGAACCGGATGTAAAACGTAGAACGGGGGTAAATACTACTCGCAACGAAGCGACTCGGATGGATCGGCATTAATGGTTCGCCAGAGTTGACGGTAAATGGTAAAAATAGCCACAAAGAATACGGCCAGAAAAACCAGGAGGTAGTTCAACAAATTGAAATTAATGTGATAGGCAAAACGGCTTAGCCAATAATCGGAGATCAGATACGATATCGGAAGGGCAATTAACCCTGCGATGATTATCAAACGCATAATCTCTTTGGTAAGCATCAATATCAATTCTTTAGGACCTGCACCAAGCACTTTTCTGATTCCAATTTCTTTCGTCCGGTAAACCGTCGTCAATGCAAGCAAAGAGTAAAGTCCCATGCAGGCAATAAAGATGGCAAAGAACGAATAGAACATGGCTATTTGACCGGTAATCCGCTCCTCGCCGTAGAAGAGGCCAAATTCTTCGTTCACCCAGAACCCTGAAAATGTCTTTTCGGGAAGATATTTATTCCAGACACTTTTGATCTCGCTGATAGTCCTCTGGTTATGAAGCGAAGTTTTTATCGAAAAAAACTTGTTCGGTTGTTGTTGCTGCGGAATAATTATCAGTGGCTGAATTTTTGTGTGAAGCGACTCGTAGTTAAAATCCTTCACAACACCCCTGACAACAAAAGTATCCATTTGGTTCCCGAAATCGGTTCGGGTAATTATGGCCCCTTCTGCTTTCTCCAATCCAAGCGTGGCTTTCAATGCTTCGTTGATTACAACTTCGTAATATCCGCTGTCGTTCGCTAAATTATTGCATTTCGATGTTCCTTCGAGAAGCGTCATCCCGTAGGTATCGAAGAACGAAGAATCAGCTACCATCACGGCAATAAATAGGTTCTTAAGTGTCTTTCCCGATTGAAAGCTTTGCATGTTGAACATTTTACCGGGTACCGAATTACTGCAGCTCACCTCTTCGACCCCCGACAAAGCAAGCATTTCGCGAGTAAAGTCTGCCTGTTTTTCACCCAATGTAAAGGAGTTTTCCAAAACAAAAATATTATCACTCTTGAAACCGACACCTTTCGACTGAATGAAACGCAACTGACGATAAATTGTTGTTGTAGAGTAAATAATAACAATAGAAAAAACAAACTGAAGAATAACAAGCAAACCCCTTATTCCCTTATTCCCACCACCAAATTGCTTTTGGCGACGCAGAATTTCGGATGGGGAAAAGCGGGTAATATAAAAAGCTGGATAGATTCCGGCCAAGATCCCGACGATCAATGTAAATATGAAAATCAATGGTGACATTCCCCACAATGCCGATTGCAAGCTTATCGACGAAACGGAATAGACTTTTTGGATATGCGGATAGGCCAGTTCGACCAATACGAGCGCAAAAAAGAGCGATATAAAACTGATAATGACCGACTCTGCAAGAAACTGCCACGCGATTTCGCCGGTGTGCGATCCCAACGTTTTCCTTATCCCAATTTCTCTTACCCTGCCGGCAAGCCTTGCTGTTGATAAATTGGCATAATTGATACAGGCAATCAGCAAAATCAGGATTGAGATACCGGCAAGAATCAGGATGGTGCGAATATTCACATTTTGCGACATCTCGTATTTCAATGTTGAAAAGAGATGGATGTCATTGATCTCCTGTAGTCTTAATACAAAAAAATTGTTCTCTTGCTGAATATCCTCTATCGTTGTTCCCAAACCACTCAATATTTCATCCTTAGCCTCACCTAAAAAAACATCCATGATTCGGCGTTCAACTGGCGACAGTTTCAGTTCAGAATCGCTTGATGGGTTTACGTCACTTCCCTTCTTCAGTCGCAAATAGGTATAGAGAAAATTGGAAGTCCAGGCAGTATCAGGCATTTCAATCGAACGCATCGAAACAAGGGCCTGATAACTGAGATGGGTATTCAACGGACAATCTTCAACAATGCCGGTTACTGTCCAATCTTTTTTATTTTCGACTGTTACAATTTGACCTAAAGCACCTTCGGGAAACAGCTGAGAAGCAAGTGTTTTGGAAAGGACTATCGATTTGGGGGCATTCAAACAAGTTGCAGGATCGCCTTCAAGCAATTTAAACCCAAAAAGATCGAAGAAAGTTGAATCGACAAACATTAATGATTTTCCGGACAATACCTGTTCGAGGGGTTGGGTAAAAGTTACATCCCGATCGAGCTTGAACAACCTGCACGCCTGCTCAATGTCGGGGACCTTTTCTTTAAAACCAAAAGCAAAGCGTTGCGAAGTTACCGCAGCTTTCGATTCGAGCCCATCTAAATTCGAATGAATGTAAATACGAAAAAGGCGGTCGTGATTCGGATGAAAATTATCGTAGCGCAACTCATCCCGGATATTCAGCATCACCAAAATTGTACACGCCATACCAATTGCCAACCCGAATACATTGATAACAAAGTACTCTTTGATTCGCAACAAGTTGCGTATAGCCAATTTCAGGTAATTGCTTATCATCGCTATAACTGGACAACTGATTTCACATAATTTTCAGTAACAACATGTCCATCAAAAAGATGGATAATTCGTTGCGAGCGCTGGGCATGCATCATCGAGTGTGTAACCATGATTACCGTTGTTCCCTGCTCGTTAAGTTTTGTGAGCAACTGTATTATCTCTTCGCCATGAGTAGAATCGAGATTACCGGTAGGTTCGTCTGCCAGTATAATTTTTGAGCCTGAAATAACAGCCCTTGCTACGGCAACCCGTTGTTGTTGCCCGCCCGAAAGCTCCTTGGGGAAGTAATCGGCGCGATGTTTCAGGTTAAAATCTTCCAGAATATCGTTTACCCTTTTGGCCCGTTCGGAGGATGGAATTTTTTGATAAATCAACGGTAGTTCAATATTCTCTCGGGCAGTCAGCTCATCAATCAGGTTGAAATTCTGAAAAACAAAGGCAAAATTGTTTTTGCGCAAATCAGTCCGTTCCCATTCGCTAAGCGAAGAAACCAACTTATTGTCAACATAATAGCTACCCGAAGAAGCAGTTTCTATCAATCCAATGATGTTCAGCAAGGTAGATTTTCCGCAACCCGATGGCCCCATAATACTGACAAACTCGCCTTGATTGATGGTAATGTTAATATTACTCAACGCCCTTGTCTCTACATTTTTGTTTCGAAACACTTTCGATATATCAACCAATTTAAGCATAGTCCGTTTTCCGTTTAATAATTTTCGAGGATGAAAACCCTGAATGGCCGACAGTAAATATTCAAAATATTTTGCTGTTAATCACTAACAATATCACATATTATGCCAATTAATTAACTCTTTCATATTCTGGCTTTTGTTGATAAGAGCACATCGTAAGACTGTACGTAATCGAACATCGCATGAACGAAAGCGTACAGTTTTTGGAAACAATGAATTGTAATTCTCAACTTTTTACTATATTGCATATTGTTAAAAAAGACTGATATTTAATTCTTTAAACAGATGTTTGGCGATTAGTCGTTTATGAAACAATAAATTGGCCTGGTGTTTGTTTAAAGCTACGAAAACCAATATGACAAAAAAAGGAAAAATACTCGCGGTTGACGATAATGAAGATATCCTCTTCTCGTTACGCCTGCTTTTGCGTTCGCATGTCGAGAAAATAGTAACCACCAATAATGCATCGGATATTCCCGAACTGATGAAAAACGAGCTGTTCGATGTTATTTTGCTGGATATGAATTTCACCAAGGATGCCATCAGTGGTCAGGAAGGGTTCGAATGGCTAAAAAAAATATTGGAGATTGACGCAAATGCAGTGGTCCTGTTTATTACAGCCTATGGTGATGTCGAAAAAAGTGTTAGAGCCATCAAAGAAGGTGCAACCGATTTTATTCTGAAGCCTTGGCAAAACGAGAAACTTATTGCCACCATTAATACAGCACTCACGCTTCGCGAATCGAAAATTGAGATTCAGCAACTCAAAAGCAAGCAAAAAGCCATAAATCAGGTAATGAACAAATCGTTCAGAGATTTCATTGGAAATTCTGACGAGATGCAACGAGTTTACAATTCAATTTCGAAAGTGGCATCGACTGATGCCAGCGTGTTAATTCTTGGGGAGAACGGCACCGGCAAAGAACTTGTTGCCAGAGCTTTGCACAACAACTCACATCGTGCCGACGAAGCATTCATTAGTGTAGATTTAACCGCAATTAGCGAAACCTTGTTTGAGAGCGAACTCTTTGGCCATGTCAAAGGATCGTTTACCGATGCAAAGGTTGATCGGCCCGGCCGTTTTGAAATTGCTTCAGGAGGGACACTGTTTCTGGACGAGATTGGTAATTTACCGATGCCTTTGCAAGCCAAGATTCTCACCGTTCTTGAACGTCGCGAAGTAACACGCGTTGGCTCAAACAAACCAACGCCCATCGATATCAGACTGGTTTGTGCCACCAATATGCCCCTTCATCAAATGATTGAAGAAGGAAGGTTCCGCCAGGACCTGCTTTACAGGATTAATACGGTTGAGATTGACTTGCCCCCGCTCAGAGAACGATATGGCGATATTCCGTTATTGGGCAATCACTTTTTCAATATTTATACCAAGAAATACAATAAACCACTTCGGGGCTTTTCGAAAGAGGCACTGAAAAGAATGGAAGAAGGCCTTTGGCCCGGAAACGTAAGAGAATTGCAACATGTTATTGAACGTGCGGTGATTATGACCGAAACTGAGTGGATTACGCCGAACGACTTGCAAATCCGTTCGTCGAACAAAGCAGCAGATGATCTGGAATTGGAAAATTACGATTTGGAGCAAGTCGAGAAGACTATTATATTGAAAGTAATGAAGATGCATCAAGGAAATATTTCGAAAGCTGCATCCGAACTGGGACTTACCCGAACCTCTCTTTACCGGCGAATGGAAAAATATGGGCTCTAGCAAATTCAGGATAGGAATCG
>CAYOJD010000088.1:0-13738 GCA_964404205.1 uncultured Prolixibacteraceae bacterium | reverse complement strand
CCTTTACCCTTGGTTTGCCTTGGTTGATCATCGGCTCGATGGTAAAGGTCATGCCGGCACGCATTTTGGGGCCACTGTTTTTACGGGCAGCATGGTCAATCTGTGGTTCTTCGTGGAAGGCTACGCCAACACCATGTCCGCAAAATTCATACACCACACTGTAGCCTTGCGCCTGGGCATAACGGGTAATGGCTGCCCCGATATTGCCCACATAGTTTCCGGGGCGTACCTGCTGTATGCCTAAATCGAGACAATGTTTGGTGGCATCGATAAGCTTTTGGGCTTCGGGCGAAACGGTACCTACGGTATACATCTTGCTGGTGTCGCCAAAGTAACCGTCGAGAATGGTGGTGACATCGATATTGAGGATATCGCCATCTTTCAACGTGGTTTTGGGCGATGGTACCCCGTGACAAACCACTTCGTTCAGCGAGATACAGCTCGATTTGGTGTAGCCGTTGTAGTTGAGGGTGGCGGGTATGGCCCCCCGTTCGACTATAAACTGATGGATTAACTGGTCGAGATATTCGGTGGTGACCCCGGCTTTCACATAGGGCTCGATATAGACCAGAGCTTCGCCGGCCAGTTTGGCGCTTCGGCGTATCCCTTCGATTTGTTCTGCTGTTTTGATAATGATATTCATAATGGTCGAATAATCTGCTGCAAATGTAATTTATCCTTTGTTAACATCAAAAGGCTGCTTTTGTTCGTTGGCCGCTTTAGCCGTTGAGCCAGCGGAGTACTGTTTCAACCTTTTGTTCGGTGGGTTGATAGCCATCGAGCCAGCGAATATTGAACCCTTCGCGCTCCATTTTGCGGAACCAGGTCATCTGCCGTTTGGCAAACTGGTGGATGGCCGTATTCAATCCGTTAAACATCTCGTCGAAGGTCAGTTCGCCGGTGATGTAAAGGGTGAGGTATTTGTATTCGAGGCCGTAATAGGTAAGGTCGTCGGGTTGCAGTCCGCTGTCGAGCAGCTTGCGCACTTCATCTGCCATTCCTTCGTTGAGCCGTTGCTTCAGTCGTTGGGTAATGCGGTTGCGGCGCGAGTTTCGGTCGTATTTAACCCCTACAATCAGGCTGTTGATGGCAGGGAAGGAGAGGTCGATACCCGGATTGGCCCTGCAAAACTCTTCGATTTCGATGGCCCTGAGTGCCCTTTTTTTGTTTTCGATATCGCTGGTATTGTGAAGCGATTTGTAGCCGGTTAATATTTCGGTCAATGCCTCGAGCGACAACTGTTCCAGTTCAGCACGCCGTTGTTCGTTGACCGGGACCTGAATCAGCCGGTAGCCTTTCAGCACGGCTTCGAGGTATAGTCCGCTGCCGCCACACATTACCGGAAAGCAGTTCCGCGATTTCATTTCGGCATATACTTTCAGAAAGTCACGTTGAAATTCGAAGACATTGTACTGGTAGCCGGCATTGGCAATATCGATCAGATGGTAGGGTACCGGTTTCCCGTCGACAATGTAATCCTGTAAATCTTTACCGGTGCCTAAATCCATATT
Organism: uncultured Prolixibacteraceae bacterium; assembly: GCA_964404205.1. GTDB lineage: Bacteria > Bacteroidota > Bacteroidia > Bacteroidales > Prolixibacteraceae > CAZWBR01. Next base: position 12,227 of record CAYOJD010000088.1, on the reverse strand, counting down.
GCGGTAAACTTGACGCGAGTCGGCCGAGATGATTTCACCCTCCAGACGGAGAGCCAGTTGGGCTGCCAATCCGGTTTTGCCCGATGCGGTAGGCCCCAGTATGGTCAGCATATCGTAGTTCGAATTGCCCATCAATATTGAATTTAACGGGAAAATTACGCTATTTTTGTGTACGAAAACCGATATGGAATGAATTTTAATTTTATCAAAGCCATTATTGTCCGCTGTATCGAAATCATTATCAGGCCAAAGGAGGAGTGGAAAAAAATTAAGGAAGAAAATACACCTGTACTTCTGCTAATGAGGGATTTTGTGTTTCCGCTGATTATTTTGGCGGTGCTTACCTCGATGATAGGCGAATACCTCCGTATTGCCGGTACGGCTTTCGACCAGCAGTTGATTTTACTCCGTGGCCTGCGCGAACTGGCCATCCTGACGGTTTCCATTTCGTTGTCGATTATTCTGGTCAACGAAATGCTGAAGACCTACCACGGCTCCCGTAATCTCGATTTGGCAGCCAATCTGGTGGGCTATTCGTTTGTTCCACTGCTGATTGTGTCGGTATTGCTGGGACTTTCGGCCTGGCTCTATATTGTAGGCCTTTTCGCCCTGTACCTTTTCTATATCCTGTTTCAGGGCACCCCGGTACTGCTGAAAATTGCGGTTGAAAAGCAGTCGAACTTTTCGGCCCTTGCCTCAATGGTTATCCTGATGGTTTACCTGATGTCGAGCTTTGTGCTCTCCGAAATATTTAAGTCATTCTATTGAGCCGGATTTTCCCAAACGTAAATTTGTTATTTTTGCCCTCCTGATAACAGCAGTTTGTATGGCATTTCAGCAAAATATCAACATTAAAAATAAAAGGGCTTCGTTCGATTATGAATTTATCGAGCGATACACGGCCGGTATTGTGCTGCTGGGAACTGAGATTAAATCCATCAGAATGAGCAAGGTAAGCATGAACGATGCTTATTGCTATTTTGTTGGCGGCGAACTGCTGATTAAGAACCTCAATATCTCGGAGTACGACTTCGGTACCTGTAACAACCATGTCGCCTTACGCGAACGCAAACTGCTGCTGACCAAAAAGGAGTTGCGTAAACTCGAACGCAAAATAAAAGAGACCGGGTTAACCATTGTCCCCATTCGCCTTTTCTTGAATGAGAAGGGGTTGGCCAAGCTGGATATTGCCCTTGCCCGCGGTAAGGCCACTTACGACAAGCGCAATTCCCTTAAGGAAAAAGATGCCCGCCGCGAGATGGACAGGATAAGGAAGCATTGAGCCGCCGGTAAGCAGACAGGGGGAATGATAAATTAGCCTCTGTAAGCCGAAACATTGTTCGTTCACCATTTCCTCTTTAGAAAGTTCCGTACAACGTATACTCCTCGGTATTGCAAAAAACCTGACTGTAAATGTAAAACCCCGGTCGGTTGGTTTCGATTTTGCGGTTGAGTTGCAGCACCGGGTGGCTGGCGCTTACGCCAAAGTGGTGTTGCAGTGTTTTGTCGGCAGTGATGGCCAATAGTTTCTGTTCGCCTCCCTGTACCTCGATGCGGTAGTTCTTCCGCAGGATATCAAACAGTGATTTATTGTCGAAGTTGCGCGCGGTGAAGCGCGGCAGATTGATGTTGGGTATCATGGTAATGTCGAAAAAAACCGGTTTGTTGTTGACCAGCCGCAACCGCTCCATATAGATACATCCCGACTCTTTCTCGTAGGGCGTGAGCGAAAAGGTAAAAGCCTCCTCCCAGTTTCTAATTTCAGGTTTACCAACGATAATTGTAGTCAGCTTTTCCTGTCCGATAGCCGAGGTGGTCCCGGTGAGCGAGAGAATGCCTACCCCTTTGGGCGCTCCCCGAACAATACTTCCTTTGCCCTGTCGGCGAACGATATAGCCTTCGTTGGTGAGCCGGTCGAGCGCCTTGCGGATGGTGGGGCGTGTTACCCGGTGGACGGCACACAATTCATTTTCCGATGGCAGCAGGTCGCCTTCGTTGTAAATTCCTTCATCGATATGGCTGCGCAATGTTTCGTAAACCTTGCTGTGCAGCGGAATGGTCACCTCTTTCTCCATATTGGGGAATGGCAAGTTGTCTTTTTTTTGTTTTACAACTGAATTTTAGTGTAAAATGTGTTTACAAGTATAGTGATTATTTGTTTCAAATACACTGAAAACAATAGTTTGTATTGATAAAAAAAATTAACAAGTGAATTGTTGGTTTTAACTTGTATTTACAAGTATATTCGTATAGATTTGTCCTCAAATGAATCAACCGTTATGGCCACAATCGTAATTATGCCCAAGCAGGGACAGTCAGTCGAGAGTTGTATCATCACCGAGTGGGGGAAACAGAAGGGCGAGCCTATTGTGAAAGGGGAGTTGCTTTTTGCCTACGAAACCGACAAAGCCTCGTTCGAAGAGTTTGCCCCGGTCGATGGGATATTGCTTGATATCTTCTTTCAGGTGGGCGACGAAGTTCCCGTGCTGACCGATGTTTGCGTGATTGGCGAAGCCGGTGAAAGCTATCAGGCAAAGGCCGAACCAACTACAACGGTTGAGGCAGTGGCTGTAGCTGAAGTTTCAACAGCACTGCAACCTTTGCAGCCGGTCGTAACCGAAGGGAACGAAGGTTCATCGGTATCATTTGTATCGCCAAGGGCTAAACATCTGGCCGAAAAAGAGGGGATATCGCTTTCGGGAATGAAAGGGAGCGGCCCCGGCGGAAGGATTATTGAGCAGGATATTCAGGCCGCGATGGCTTCGCATCCCAAAGTTACGCCACTGGCCAAAAAGATGGCCGTTGAAGGGCAGTTACAACCTTCGGCATCGGGCAGCGGACTGGGTGGCGTGGTTACGGCCAAAGATATGACGACTATTCAGCCCATCTATACTGACGATTTTGAAATCAAAAAACTATCGAATATTCGAAAACTGATAGCCAAAGCGATGCATCAGTCGTTGCAGAACTCGGCCCAGTTGACCCATCATTTGGGTGCCGATGCCCGTCGGGTACAAACCCTGCGTAAAAAGGTGAAGAAGGCTGTCGATGGTGGTTATCCGATCAACATTACGCTGAACGACATGGTTTGCTTTGCGGTGATTAAGGCTTTGCAGCAATTTCCGCAGGTCAACAGCCATTTTCTGGGCGACAGCATCAAATATTTCAGGAAAATACATCTCGGCGTAGCCGTCGATACCGACCGCGGGTTGATGGTACCGGTTATCCGCAATGCCGACGATCTGTCGATACAGGGGCTTTCGAACCAGTTGCGCGAGGTGGCTGCCGCCTGTCGCAAGGGAAGCGTTAATCCCGAATTGCTCGCTTCGGAAGCTGCTACATTTACCGTTTCCAACCTTGGAAATTATGGCGTCGAAATGTTTACCCCGGTTATCAATCTGCCGCAATCGGCTATTCTGGGGGTGAATACTATTGTTCCGCGCCCCAAAGATTTGGGCGATGGAGTTTACGGCTTTGTTCCGTATCTTGGTCTAAGTTTAACGTACAACCATCAGGCACTTGATGGAGGCGAAGCGACGCGATTTTTGAAACAAATTGCGACAGAAATCGAAAACTTAGATTTTGAACTTTAATCAATAGGAGAAAAAATTATGTCAGTGAATTACGATTTGGCGATTATCGGCGGAGGCCCTGCAGGATATGTGGCCGCAGAACGTGCCGGAAAGAAAGGTTTAAAGGTTGTGCTTTTCGAAAAAGGCGAATTGGGCGGTGTTTGTTTGAACGAAGGCTGTATTCCCACCAAAACATTGCTTTACAGTGCAAAATTGTACGATAATGCCATCGGCGCAAGCAAATATGGGATTGAAGCCAAAGAGGTTTCGTTCGATTTTGGCAAGATGATGCAGCGTAAGGAAAAAGTGGTGAAAAAATTGGTGGGTGGCGTTGGCCTGAAGATGAAAGAGCATCATGTTGAGGTGGTCAAGGGCGAAGCGACTATCAAAGGGCGCAGCGGTGCGGGTGTCGAAATTGTTTCGGGCGAAACATTGGTGCTGGCCGCAAACCTGTTGATTTGCACCGGTTCCGAAGCATTTGTGCCCCCCATTCCCGGTTTGGGTACGCCTGGCGAGGTTATCCTTACCAATCGTGAAATACTGAAACTTAAAGATAAACCCGAGTCGCTGGTCATTATTGGCGGTGGCGTTATCGGGATGGAATTTGCCAGCTTCTTCAACAGCCTCGGTACAAAAGTGACTGTTGTAGAGATGCTCGACGAAATCCTGACCGGCATGGACAAAGAGATGGCCGTGATGCTGCGTCAGTTCTATGCCAAAAAAGGGGTGGTTTTCAACCTCTCGTCGAAAGTGACCGAAGTAAAAGGCAACGAAGTTGTCTTCGAAAAAGATGGCCAGTTGCAGTCGGTTGTTGGCGAAAAGATACTGGTAAGCGTGGGGCGCCGTCCGGTAACCAAAGGTTTCGGCCTCGAAAATCTGGGTGTCGAGCTTTTGAAAGGGGGCATCAAAGTGGACGAAAAGATGCGCACCAATGTGCCCAATGTATTTGCGGCAGGCGACGTTACCGGTTTTTCACTGTTGGCCCATACGGCCAGCCGCGAGGGCGAAGTGGTAGTCAATAACCTGACCGGCCGCAACGACCAGATGCGCTACAATGCCATTCCGGGGGTGGTTTATACCAATCCCGAATTCTCGGGTGTCGGGCTTACCGAAGAGGTGGCCAAAGAGAAAAATATCGAATATAAAGTGGTGAAGTTACCCATGGCCTATGCCGGACGTTTTATTGCCGAAAATGAAGGCGGAAGCGGTTTGTGCAAGGTGCTGGTGGGGACTAAATATGGCGAGGTGCTTGGCGTTCACATGCTGGGTAACCCGTCGAGCGAGATGATTTACGGCGCCTGTATGGCCATCGAAATGGAGATGACCCTGAAAGAGATGGAAGAGGTGGTTTTCCCGCACCCAACCGTTTCGGAGATATTCAAAGAGACGATTTTCGCCTTCTAACGGGCAATTACCGGAATGTGGCGGGCAATTGCCGGAGTATGGCGGAGCGTTGCCGAAGCCTGGCGGACAATTGCCGGGGGATAGATGCCATTTGCCACTCCGCTGACTGACATCTGAGGCAAGTCATCAGACGCCGGACTTCAGACATCAGACTTTTTATCTAATGTCTAACGTCTAACCTCTTTAAACGAATGAATTAATATTAAAATACAATGCCCAAAGTACAATTTATCGACCCGAAGGTGGCCCGATTGGCTGGCGAAATTAACTTTCAGCCTATTCCGGTAAACCAGTATGCAAAGACCATTAAAGAAGAGCAGGCAAATTTTACCAACGAGGAGTTGGTCCGCATCTATCACGATATGGTGGTGATTCGCGAATTCGAAACCATGCTCAATTTGATTAAAACCACCGGCGAATACAGTGGTATTGCGTACGACCACCCCGGACCGGCGCACCTCTCTATTGGCCAGGAGGCCTCAGCAGTGGGTATGGCTTATACCCTTACGGTCGATGATTTTATTTTTGGGTCGCACCGCAGTCATGGCGAGATTTTGGCCAAAGGGCTTAGCGCCATTCACCAACTCGATGAGCCTGCCCTGATGCAGGTGATGGAATCGTTCTTTAATGGTACGGTACTGAAGGTGGTAAAAAAAGATTTCGATGGTCCGGTAAAAGAGTTAGCCCGCCGCTTTCTGATTTATGGCACGCTGGCCGAGATCTTTGCCCGCGAAACCGGTTTCAACAAAGGGTTGGGCGGCAGTATGCATGCCTTTTTCACCCCGTTTGGCGTTTACCCCAACAATGCTATTGTAGGCGGTAGTGGCGACATTGCAGTCGGGGCTGCGCTTTACAAAAAGGTGAACCGCAAACCCGGTATGGTGGTAGCCAATATTGGCGATGCTTCCATGGCTTGCGGTCCCGTTTGGGAAGGTATCTCATTCGCTGCCATGGATCAGTTTACCCAGCTTTGGAGCGACGAAATGAAGGGCGGGCTTCCGGTGATTTTCAATGTGATGAATAACCAATATGGTATGGGCGGACAGACCTGCGGCGAAACGATGGGTTACGGGATGGCGGCGCGCATTGGCGCAGGTGTCAATCCCGAACAGATGCACGCCGAGCGTGTCGATGGGTACAACCCGCTGGCCGTTATCGATGCCTATCGGCGTAAAAGGCAATTGATTGAAGCGAAAAAAGGTCCGGTTCTGCTCGAAGTGCTGACCTATCGTTTCAGTGGCCATTCGCCTTCCGATGCCTCCTCCTATCGTTCGAAAGAGGAGGTGGAAGCATGGCAGGAGCAAGACTGTATCAAAACCTATGCTCAAAGCCTGACGGATGCAGAAGTGGCTTCTTCCGAAAAATTGGAGGGTATTTGGGCCGAAATCAAAACATTGATGGTTGACATGTTGACGCTGGCCATCAACGACGAGGTGTCGCCACGTATGGATATCCGCAAGCGGCCCGAGCAGATTGGTGAGATGATTTTCTCGAACCGTTCGGTTGAGGCGATGGAAAAACGGCAACCGGATGTCAACCATCCCCTAGCAGAGAACCCCCGGGTACAGCAGATTGCAAAAAAAGAGCGTTTTGCTTTCGACAGTGCAGGGAAGCCATTCTCGAAAATGAAACAGTATCAGCTTCGCGATGGTATCTTCGAAGCCATTGTCGATCGCTATTATAAAGACCCCACATTGGTGGCTTATGGCGAAGAGAACCGCGACTGGGGTGGCGCGTTTGCCGTCTATCGCGGATTAACGGAGGCGTTGCCTTACCACCGGCTCTTCAATTCGCCTATTTCAGAAGCATCAATTATCGGTACGGCCATTGGGTATGCCATGTGTGGCGGTCGCGTAATCCCTGAAATTATGTATTGCGATTTTCTGGGCCGCTGCGGCGATGAGGTGTTTAACCAGTTGCCCAAGTGGCAGGCCATGAGCGGCAATGTGCTGACCATGCCTGTCGTGGTTCGCGTTTCGGTGGGTTCGAAATACGGGGCTCAACACTCGCAGGACTGGACTTCGCTGGTAGCCCATATTCCCGGATTGAAAGTTGTTTTTCCGGCTACGCCCTACGATGCCAAAGGATTGATGAACAGTGCGCTTCAGGGAACCGATCCGGTTATCTATTTCGAGAGCCAGCGCATTTACGATATTGGCGAACAGTTCCACGAAGGGGGCGTTCCGGAAGGCTATTACGAAATTCCTTTTGGTGAACCCGATATCAAAAGGGCAGGGAAGGATGTAACCATTCTGACCATTGGCGCAACACTTTATCGTGCGCTGGAGGCTGCCAAAATCCTCGACGAAAAGTATGGCCTTTCGGCCGAAGTGATAGATGCCCGTTCGCTGGTGCCCTTCAACTACGAAAAGGTGATTGAATCGGTGAAGAAAACCGGCCGGATTATTGTGTCGGGCGATGCCAATTCACGTGGCTCGTTCCTGAACGAACTGGCACGCAACATCACCGAACTGGCATTCAATTATCTCGATGCCCCGCCGGTGGTGGTCGGTTCGCGCAACTGGATTACACCGGCCTACGAACTCGAAGAGGCATTCTTCCCTCAGCCGGAGTGGTTTATCGATGCCATTCACGAAAAGATTGTCCCGCTGAAAGGTCATGTGCCTGCGCAGAACTATACCGATGCAGAGCAGATTCGCCGGGCTAAGTTGGGCGTGTGATTTAGGCAGCAGACACAAGTATCACGACACAAGACTCAGAACACTATTCGTACAGTTTCTTGATACCTGATACTTGATACTTGAATCAAAAACAGAGAACATGAAATTTTACGATATATTTCCTGAAAAGGATAAACTGCTGAAATGGTATGCCGTAAATGGCGACGGTCAGCCACGCTTGGTGAATGCCCATTTGCATACGCCCTACTCGTTCAGTGCTTTCGACTCAATCCCGCAGGCCCTTGATATGGCATTGGCCGAAAATGTAAGGATAGTCGGGATCAACGATTTCTATACGACTGACGGTTACGCCGAATGGGCAGGGCAATCTCTGTCCCGTAAGCTTTTCCCGCTGTTCAATATAGAATATATCAGTCTGAACCGTGACGATCAGGCCAAGGGCATCAGGGTCAACGATCCCAACAATCCGGGACGGACCTATTTGAGTGGTAAAGGATTGGCTTTCCCTCCCCAAATGGACGAACCCTATGCGTCGTCGCTGAAAGCTGTCCAGACGGAGTCGAACAGCCATGTGGGCCGGATGTGTACGAAACTGAATGGTTTACTCGCAGAGGCAGAGGCTGGCTTTTCGCTCGATTACGATACGATTCTGACGGAGATGACACGTGGAATGATTCGCGAACGTCATCTGGCCAAAGCACTGCGCGAAAAGGTGTCGGCGGCGTTTCCTTCAGGCGAAAGCCAGAAAGCTTTTTACCAAAGGTTGTTTGGCGGCAAAGCATTGAAATCGAATATCGACGATGCCGCAGCGGTCGAGAATGAGTTGCGCGGTAATCTGCTAAAGGCTGGTGGTGCAGCTTTTGTCCCTGAAAGCCCTGAGGCATTTCTCGATATGGAGATGGTTTGTGCAATGATTCGCAATGCAGGCGGCATACCTACCTATCCATTTCTGGCCGATGATGCCAATGGCCAGTTTACCGATTTCGAAGCACCTCTTGAGCGGGTAGCCGAGCTGTTGCAACAACGGAATATCTGGTCGGTTGAGTTGATAACGACAAGAAATTCGCTGGCTGTACTCGAAGCGTATGCCCTCTATTTTTACCAGAAAGGGTTTGTGGTAACACTGGGTACCGAACACAACACGCCGGCTATGGAGCCGATAACGCTCTTTGCCCGCGGTAAAACCCCATTGTCTCCACTGTTGGTCGATATTAACTATCAGGGAGCCTGCGTGGTGGCTGCACATCAATATTTGGTGGCCACTACCGGAAAGGGGTATCTCGACAGTTCGGGTAAAGCCGATCTGGCCAACCGAGAGGCTTATGTAGTACTGGGCGAGGCGCTCATCGAATTTGTTGTAAAATTGGGTATATGAACAGAGAAATTATAGGCAAGGTTATTCCGGCACTGCGAATGCTGGCTTCGAAAGAGAAGGTGTTGCTGGCTCGTTTCGACAGCCGCATTGTAGAAGATGCCGAAGCATGGCATACCTTACCATTTGTCAAAAAAGAGGCTACCGTTCTGGTGGTCGATGAAACGACACAACCCGATGAAATGATTGCCGACCTCGAAGTAAAACTATCGGCCTGGTTCGATAGCCGGTTTATTCATCCCGATTATGTTTTGCTGAAAGGGATTGGTTTGGTGGCGCTTGCCGAAACGGCTGCGTGGCTCGATATTCTGTTGGGTAAACCATTCGAAGCCGCCCGTGTGGTGCATGGGCGCATGGCCAATAAAATTGTGGTGGTAACCGGAGGGGCACAGGGATTTGGCGGAGGGATTGCCGAAATGCTTCACGAACAGGGGGCGAATGTGGTAATTGCCGATTTAAACGAAGAGGTGGGGCCGCAGATGGTTGCTTCGCTGAAAACCAAAAAACAGGCCAACGGCGCCTTTTTCATCAAGGTGAATGTGGCCGATGCTGCTTCGGTCGAAAATATGATAACGGAAACGGTGCAACATTTCGGGGGGCTCGATATCATCGTCAGCAATGCCGGTATTTTGCGTGCCGGTGGATTGGATGAGATGTCGCCTGAAACCTTTGCCCTGATGACCGATGTTAACTATAAAGGCTACTTTTTCTGTGCCAAATATGCTTCGGCAGTAATGAAGCAACAGTCGCGTTACCGACACGATTATTTTACCGATATTATTCAAATCAATTCCAAATCGGGACTGAAAGGAAGCAACCGCAATTTTGCCTATGCTGGCGGAAAGTTTGGTGGCATTGGTCTTACCCAGAGTTTTGCCATGGAGTTGATGCCTTTTAAAATTAAAGTCAACTCTATTTGTCCGGGCAATTTCTTCGAAGGTCCGCTCTGGAGCGACCCTGAAAAAGGTTTGTTTTTGCAGTATCTGCGGGCAGGAAAGGTTCCCGGAGCTAAAAATATAGGCGATGTAAAGGCTTTTTACGAAGCGCAGGTTCCGGCAGGCCGTGGATGCCGTGTTGTCGATGTGGTACGGGCCATCTATTACATCATCGAACAGGAGTATGAAACAGGACAGGCAGTTCCGGTTACGGGCGGGCAAAATATGTTGAATTAAAAGCTTCACGCTGAAAGCCGCAAGCTGCTTGAAGCATGTAACCCGAGGCTTGCAGCGCTTAAATTGAGACAATATGAAAACCAAAGCAGTACGTTTATACGGGAAAAAAGATCTTCGGCTCGAAACATTTGAGTTGCCAGCCATTACGGATGACGAAATACTGGCAAAGGTGATTTGCGATTCGCTCTGCATGTCGTCGTACAAGGCAGCTACGCAGGGTACCGACCATAAACGGATTCCCGATAACGTGGCCGAAAACCCCATTATCATTGGTCATGAATTTGCAGGCGAACTGGTGGCCATTGGTGCCAACTGGCAACATCAATACAATGTTGGTGATAAGTTCTCTATTCAGCCGGCTATCTATTACGAAAATGGTCCTGTGGGCGTGCTAAGCGCGCCGGGTTATTCATATCCGCATATTGGCGGCGATGCTACTTATGTGATTATCCCCAAAGATGTGCTTGTGCAGGATTGCCTGTTGGCGTATGATGGTCCCGGTTTCTATCCGGCCTCGCTGGCCGAACCCCTTTCGTGCGTGATTGGCGCCATGCATGCCAATTATCATACCACTCCCGGCTCTTATATCCATAAAATGGAGATTGTCGACGGAGGGAAAATGGCTATTCTGGCAGGAGTCGGGCCGATGGGACTGGCCGCCATCAATTATGTGATAAATCGAGCAGACCGTAAGCCTAAGCTATGTGTGGTAAGCGATATCGACCAGGCCCGTCTCGACCGTGCCGCCTCGATTTACACCGTCGAGGAGGCTTCCCGAAAAGGGATCAAATTGGTCTATCTCAATACCCGTATCGATAACCCGGTTGAGGAATTGAAAAAGCTTGCGGAAGGAACCGGCTACGACGATGTATTTGTTTTTGCACCGGTAGCGCCGGTAATTGAGCAGGGTGATGCCATTCTGGCTTTCGATGGCTGCCTGAATTTCTTTGCCGGCCCGTCAGACCCCAACCTGAGCGCTAAAATGAATTTTTACAATGTTCATTATGCTTATACCCATCTGGTAGGCACTTCGGGGGGCAATACCGACGATATGAAAGAGGCGCTCGAAATTATGGCCAAAGGACTCGACCCGGCTGGCCTGGTAACCCATATTGGCGGACTCAATGCTGTAATTGAGGCAACGCTTCACCTTCCCGAAATCCCCGGAGGGAAAAAATTGATTTATAATCATATCGAAATGCCATTGACAGCCATAGCCAATTTTGCCGAAAGGGGAAAAACCAATCCGGTATATGCCCGGTTGGGCGAAATATGCGACCGTCACAACGGACTGTGGAGCATTGAGGCTGAAGCTTATCTGTTGGCCAATGCAGTTAATTTGAATGAATAACAAAATCGTCTAATTTTCTGTTGATTTTCCGGATGTTTGGTCAGGAGTGTTGCTTCTGGCAGAGATACAATTTGCTTTGTTGTGGCACTGTTTGAAAGCAATGCAAATCTTCTATCTTTGCGCGCGAAAAAATTTAACAATTCATGGAAAAAAAGATGGGTAATCCTGCAGTGGTAGGGCTGGCAGGTTTTGGTTTGACAACTTTATTGCTTCAACTGCACAATATCGGAATCTGTGGCCTTGGCCCCGTGCTGGCAATGGGTATTGTTTTTGGCGGTCTGGCACAGATGATTGCTGGTTTTCAGGAACAGAAAATGGGAAATAACTTCGGGTACAGCGCTTTTGTTGCGTATGGCGCTTTCTGGATTGGCCTTTCCATTATTTGGGTGCTGAATTTCCTGAAAGTATATGAAACCAGTCATGCCGAATTGGGCCTCTATATGCTGGTCTGGACATTGTACACCGTAATCATGTTTATCGCCTCACTGCGCGTTCATAAAGCAATGGCCATCACCTTCGGTTTGCTTTTAGTGGGATTTATCCTGTTGGTTCTCGGATTGCTGGTCAATCCCGCATTAATTAAGGTAGCAGGTTACGAGTTGATTTTTTGTGCCTTAATGGCCTGGTACATGATGGCATCTATCATTATCAACGATTTGGCCGGAAAGGTAGTACTGCCTTCGGGTACCCCATTTATTAAATAGGTTATTATTT
>CAYOJD010000087.1:0-14025 GCA_964404205.1 uncultured Prolixibacteraceae bacterium | reverse complement strand
ATTGCTCTTTTTCATCTTCCTAAATTATTAAATTCTACAATTAATATCGTAGCTGCTTTTAGGGAAGATTACAGATGCACAGGCAGATACTGAAAAAAACAAGAATAAAATCGTGTCAAACGCCATTCGTCAATCAGGATTGAATAAATCTGATGTGCAAAAACTGCAAAACTCAAACGGCAACGAAGCCGAAGGACGAAAAGCGGCAGAAAAGGTGATTAGCGAACAATACGGAATTTCAATGCAGGAATTAGAAACAGTGGGCGAAATGAGCGATGCCGAACAGGAAAAGTGGGCGCAGCAGTATGCCGACCAAATGAAAAACAAGGCGATGAAAAATCCGCAAGCCGCAACTAAAAAAGGCGACAACGCCAAACGGCTGTTCAACCTTGCTAACGAGCAAAAACTACTCGGTGAACACATTACAAAACGTATGAACCGTGTTTCGCAGATTTTTAAAAATGTGGAAATGCAGGACACGATAGAAACCCGTAAATTGGAAGAAAAAATTCGTCCGCTCGAAAGACTGCTCTGTTCGGGAATATGTTCCGATGCCGAAATTGCCCGTTCCAACGCCGCCGAAAAACAAATTCACGCCGCAAAAATTGAATATTGCCAAAAAATGTCGCCCCTACAAACCGACGCCATTGAGCAATATTTGACTACGCTTAAATCGCTTTTGCCCGATTACCGTAAACTTACAAACATTCAAAACGAAATAGCCACGTTGCAACAAATAGGCGAAGTTGTACCTACTGATTTAAGTTGCTATTCGGCAATTGACGACTATGCCGATGTGTTGTTGTCTGCCTATAAATATTGGTTCGGAAAGTTTAACAAGTGAAAATTTATCGACAATAATGCGCAAATACCTCTTTATATTACTCTTTGCAGTTTCAAACATAGCCGTTTTCGGTCAACAGTATTCGCGTAAAACCGTAACTGTGGGCGAAGACGCATTTTTACCCTACATAAAAGGAAAGGTTGTAAACAGAATACCCAAAAATGACGTAAATTCTCAAAAAATATTTATCATTTTACAATCACAGCCGAGTGTAAATATGCCACAAGGGTACGAAGTGGAAGCATACAGCGATGGAACTAACGGCATATTGGATATGTATTTTATGCCATATTTATTGGACGAAGGAGAAACCGTGCGAAAGGCGGGCGGCAGTGTCAGTTTTTATTTCAATAATATAGCCTCTATTCTCGGACAGCCATTGCAATCGGGCATTGGCGAAATTTATACCGCACCTATGAAAATCGGTGATTTTATAGGCTATCCCATTTATGAAAACGAAGGACGTGAAACTACCGCAATTTACAAGGGCAATGAACCTCTGTTTTTGCCTGTTTCGCAAGAAGAATACCTCACAGCACTCATAAAAGCCGAAGAAAAAAAGCAAAAGAATAATGGCTCAACAACTTCTGCAAGCGAAAATCTAAAAGAAATGGAGAAAGCATATCAGGAATTACTGAAAACCGATAAAACTGCTGCCGAAGAATTTAGGAAAGAAATGGAAAGCTACCGGAAAGACTTGGCTCAAGCTAATACCACAGATGATTTAACAACTTCCTACAAAAGAGAATTAGCCCGCCTATCGCCTACCGAAAGAAAAAAGCAGGCTTTTTATGCAACTTATGCAATGGAGAAATACGGCAACTTTTCGGGACTTATTCCCGAAAGAGGTACAGGAAATGCGCAACCGTTAATCAAACCCAACTACAAAGCAATATCTAAAAATACGAACAACAATATTCGCTTAATAGTAGTAAAATGGAAATTGAGCTACAACGAACACCCTTATTCGCCACGTTATTACCAACCCCAAAACAAATTCGGCTACGCACTTACCGATGATAAAATTTACGAATTATACCAAAATCAAATTGTTTGGAAGCGGATTATTCAAGAAGTAGAATAAATAAACTTCCTATAAATTATTGTTTCGTCCAGAAATAGTACCTTTGCAGAGCCAGCAATAATAACAAAAATATACTCAGAACAAACCCCCTACATAAAAAATAAGTTACAGGCTGCTAACACAGGCTATATGCAATGGCGGATTAAGTTCTCGTATCAAACTTTTTCGTATTTTTGTAGTGTGGTACTTCGTGCAAACGGCGTGCAAAAAATCCGCCAGTGCTCATAGCCTCACTCGTCAGACTGTGCAAAAACTACCCCTTACTGTGCATAACTTAAAGCATCGATATTAAGCTATCACGATGGGTTTTGGTATCTACAGGATATCAAAAAAAAAGAAAGATATGCCACACGTTACAGGCCAGCAGCGAATATGCCCCGGCTATTGAAGCAAACCGCCAAAGGGTAAACGCCCGGCCTGATTATTACTGTAATCTTCCCTAAAAACAGCTACGATACTAAATGTAGACATACAATTTACCGTTTGACGGTGCAAAAAACAAAAAGAGTATCGTATAAGTACAGGAGAATAAATGGATATGTTGAAATCTATTTCAAAAAATCATCGGAGCCGTAGACAACCCTTAGTTGTTGAGGTATTACACGTATAGCGAAACGGCCATTGCCCAGTGATTCGCCATCGGCTTCGCCGGGAAGCAATCGTTCGGCTTCAATTTCGATATGGGTTCCGGTATGGGTGGAAACACGACGGTCGCGGATAAACTTCCCGGAATAGAGCCCCCGAAAGTTGGTCAGGATGCCCCATATCCCGATTTTGCGGATTAGGGTAACATGCAATTTGCCATTCAGCGGATTGGCATCGGGCACTTGCATCATCCCCCCTCCACTGAATTTACCTATCCCTACACTTCCACTGAAAAGCATCACCGAAACGGGATTTCCGTCGATGGTAAAAGTAGTCGGCACTGAACGGTAAGCCAGATAACTGCGAATCAGGCTCAGGATATACACCTTTAATCCGCTGGCCCCTTTCTCTTTCATTCGGTTAGCCTGATTGGCCACTACGGCATCGAAACCAAATCCGGCACTGTTGGCAAAGTAACGCTTATGCAGCTGTCCATCGATTTCGTACGATATTTCTCCCAAATCCTGATAGACACATTTTCCGCGCTTGATGATATCGATAGCCTGCTGATAGTCATCGGGGATGCCGAAGGTCTTGATCCAGTCGTTTCCGGTGCCAACAGGCAGCATTGCAATGGTAACCTTGCGGCAAAGCTCGTTGCCGCAACTGAAAATCCCATTCACCACCTCGTTGAGTGTACCATCGCCACCGGCAACGATAAACCGGGTGGCTCCCTGAATGGCCAGATCACAGGCCAGTTTGATGGAGTGACCCGGATACTGCGATACCGAGAGTTGCAACACAATTCCCGATTTCTTGAGCATCCTCACCATTTTGTCGCGATCGCGGGTGCCCCGCCCGCCACCGGCATGGGGATTCAATATTAGCTGCCAGACTTCGCTTGTTTCGTTTACCATTTTACCAAAAAAGTGTTTGAAAATAGCACCGTTTTCTGGACTCTCACTCCTTTTTCGAACGAACAATCCATTTTTATTTTATCCCATTCAAGGTAAGCTCTGGGACATATCCCAATGGTTGCTCCACCTGATAACCGGCCTGCCCTTTTCGATAGCGAAAGGCAGCCAAATATATCGGCCATCGATGGCATCTTTCGGAGACCATCGGTCAGCCATAAAGATAAACTCTCCCGCTCTCCCGGGCATAGGCAATATGTAGGTGCTTTGCGAATGGAAAGTCAGGTCGGCCCCTTCGCCCTCACAAGGATTACCCAGTTCGCTCCATTCCCCCAGTATTGAATCGGCTGTAGCCGAACGGGCGGCATTTGGAGCCCACCCGGTACAATCGGAGGCGATGAGATAGTATTTGCCATCGTGTTTGAACATGGCCGGCGCTTCCATGTAACGACCGGTAAAAGCCCTGATATATTCGCCGGAGCAAGAGAGATAATCGGGCGTGAGTTTTGAAATATGGAGGGTACTGTTTTCTTCGGAAGCATAAATATGGTAAGCAGTCCCGTCGTCGTCGACAAAAAGGTTCATGTCGCGGGCCATTTGTCCACCTGCAAAATCGCGTCCCAAAATATTGACCGAATCGGGATGCGCAGGCAAACACCCTTTGCCGCCACAGTAATCTTTTTTCAGATCGGGAGATAGCGGCTTATGGTGGCAAGGCTGCACATTCAATGGCCAGAAACCTGCGTTTGGACGAAAGCTTTTTACGAAAGTATAGGGGCCCGTTGGCAAATCGCTGACCGCTACACCTGAGCGGGCCTCAAGATAGCCATGCCCTTTTAATTCGAGATGAAACCACATCACAAACTTTCCGGTAAGAGGGTTGAAAATCACTTTGGGCCTTTCGAGAACACATCCACGTGCAATATCACTCTGAGGATTTTCATTATCAACGGCAAGTGCAATCCCCTCATTCTCCCAGTTCACCAAATCGTCGGAACTGTAACAACTCACCCCCACTTGCGCGGTATTTCCCAGTTCGCCGCCCACCTTGTGTTCGCCATACCAATAATACCTTCCGTTATGACTGAGGATGCCGCCACCGTGGGCATTGATATGGGCTCCCCTGTTATCAAGCCATAAGGCCCCTGGCACTATTGTCGTATTGGGAGAAGACTGACCTGAAGCCAAAAGAAAAAGCAAACAGGCACAAAGGGTCAAAAAAGTTGGTCGCATTTTTGTAGTGTTTGATTGAATATAAAAAGAGACTTCAATATTAATTTAAAATTTTTAAGAACGGCACAATCCTTCGACACAACAGCTAAAACTTTTAGATACCAATTACGTTTAAACAGTTATTAAAAAAAGAATTAACATGAAAAAGGCATTGGCAGTTATCGTATTTATTGGCATTGCAGCGCTGGGAATGGCCCAGGAGAAGCGTGCCGTCAATCCTGAATATGATGCCCGGTTGGCTGCAAAAGTAGGGGCCGACGAAATTGGGATGAGAAATTATGTGATGGCTTTCCTGAAATCGGGGCCGGTAAAGTTGACCGACTCGACCGAACGGGCCAATTTGATGAGTGCCCATCTGAAGAATATTGGAAGGATGGCCGATGAGGGCAAGTTAATTTTGGCAGGCCCTTTCACTGACAACGGAACAATAAGGGGTATCTACCTTTTTAATGTGGCAACGCTCGATGAGGCTAAGGCACTTACCGAAACCGACCCTGCAATTCAACGTGGAACGCTGGTAATGGAACTGCACCCCTGGTATGGCTCTGCCGCACTGATGGAACTTCCGGCTATCCACCAAAAAGTGAGCGAAAAGGATTTATAAGAAAGGCCCATTTTGCAAGGTAACCCACGCAACGGAACAAATCCAACCATCGTCAATGGAATGTCATTGTCTTTTATCAGGATATCCCTACATTTGGTTTCTTAATTTTTAAAGCTTTTCCAGCCATGAAATCACTCCATAAACTCCGCATATTTTCACTGGCAGCCATTGTTGTGCTTGCACTTTCAGGATGCAAAAAAGAGGCCGTTATTCCTGAAGTAAAACAGGAAACGAAAACGACCATTCCGACAGCCACGGCCGTGAATAATTTTGTATGGGAAGGGATGCACGACTACTATCTCTGGACAGCCAATGTGAACAATCTTTCTGCATCGAAGTTCAGCAATAAGGATACCCTAAACGCATTTCTGAACAGATACAGTGACCCATCGAAACTATTTGACGACCTGCTGTACCAATATGGTACTGTCGACAAATGGTCGTTTATTGTTGCGGATTACACCGAGATAGAAAACTGGATTTCAGGTATTTCAAAATCGATGGGCTACGATTTTATGCTGGCGCGCATTGGCAGTTCCGACAATGTTTTTGGCTTCGTTCGTTATGTGCTGAAAGATTCGCCGGCCGAGAAAGCAGGGTTAAAACGTGGCGACCTTTTTACCAAAGTAAACGGTACACAACTGACGGTATCGAACTACAACAGCTTGCTTTTCGGCAGCGACAGCTACTCTCTGACGTTGGCGACTTATGCCTCAGCGACAAATACGATTACGACCGGTACAACAACCCTGTCGATGACAGCTGTCGAGTTACAGGAAAACCCGGTATACCTGAACAAGGTTATTGATGTGAACGGAACCAAAACCGGCTATCTGGTTTACAATGGATTTACCTCAGACTTTGATATCGAACTGAATAAAGTTTTTGCCGATTTCAAGCAACAGGGCATACAAAAACTGATTCTCGATTTGCGTTACAACGGCGGGGGGTCGGTGCAGACGGCCATCTATCTGGCCAGCATGATATATTCGACTGACAAGACCAAGATATTATCGAAAAGCAAATACAATGCGCTGTTGCAGGATTATTATATCAGCAAATATGGCAACACGGCGCTAAACGACTACTTTGCCAATAAAATAGAAGCCGTGACCGACAGTAAAGGCAATGTTGTTGTACCCGAAGCGGCTATCAACTCTTTAGGATTAAGTCAGGTTTATTTTTTGGTTTCAGACAACACCGCATCGGCCAGCGAAATGCTGATTAACAGTTTAAAACCCTACATGACGGTGAAAGTGATTGGGACCAACACCTACGGCAAATATGTAGGCTCAGCGACATTGAAAGATTACGATAGCAGTGGCAACCTGAATACGACCCATCAATATGCCATGCAACCCATCATTGTGAAGATTGCCAATTCGCAGGATGTAAGCGATTATGTCAACGGGCTTTCGCCGGATATTACCGCAGAAGAGGATATTGTGGCCCTTTTGCCATTCGGCGACGAAAATGAGACGTTGCTGAAAGTAGCCCTTAACGATATCAAAGGCATTTCGACCAACCAGGCAAGCCTGAAAAAGGGCTTATCGGCTTCGGAAGTTGTTGGAGGCAGACGGACAAAAATGCGCTTTGCCAACGAAATGTATGTAAAATCACTGTCGCCGGTTGAAAGTATAAAATAATAATTCGGTTTAATTGATTTCGAAGTGGACCGGATCGTGATAGCTGCGATAGGTTCCGCCCCAGAGTAATTTGTATTTGGCCGCAATTTTAACTACACCGGTATTGCGCCAGTCACGTTTAGAGTTAAACTTCTTCAACCAAATACGGCGCAACCCGTTGCGTTGATAAAGGTTGATATCGATGGCACGCCCCAGCACATGACGGCTCTTGTTGACGCTGGCGTTGCTGGGGTTTTCGCGTTGTAGCATCAACTGCTTCTCCTTCGATCGCAGGCCACTAATGATCACCACCCCCCAATTGGTTTTATCGTGAATATCGTTGATAAAGCTTTTGAACACCCGGTAGCTTCTTTCGTCAACCGCTTTAATCTCCTGTAACCTGACGATATTGGTTACCCTTACTTCAATCAGAAAATAAACTTCGGTAACGAGTAAAACAAAAATTCCTAACAAGAAAAGCCGCAAGGCCAGTATAGTCCACTTTTTCTTCATGCCAACGCGTTGTGAGAATGGTGTAAAGATAAAAATAGCATCGAAAAAGCCGCAAAGAGAAAGATGTTTAAATTCATTCTAATAATAAAAGTAAGAGTTACGCGAATAGAAATTTTTGTATTTTTAAAACAGAAATAAACATAACTACGCCAAAGTAAACAACATGAACAGAAAACTTAGAATGGGAATGGTCGGTGGCGGCACCGACGCATTTATTGGAGCTATCCATCGCTTAGCCGCATTTATGGACGGTCAGATTGAACTGGTTTGCGGCTGTTTCAGTATTAATCCTGAAATATCAATCGCTTCAGGTAAAAGCTATTATCTTCCTGAAAACCGGGTATACAAAACTTACCAGGAAATGTTTGAGAACGAAGCCCGACTGCCGGAGGGCGAACGAATGGATTTCGTTACCATTGTTACCCCTAACTTTGCCCACTTCGGCCCGGCCATGATGGCTCTTGAAAATGGGTTCCATGTGGTGATAGACAAACCTATCACCTTCACCCTTGACGAAGCAAAAGCGCTCAAAAAGAAGGTAGATGAAACCGAATTAACATTGGCGTTGACCCACACCTATTCGGGCTATCCGGCCGTAAAAGAGGCACGAGAAAGAGTTGCCCGCGGCGATTTTGGTCAAATCAAAAAAGTATATGTCGAATATCCGCAGGGATGGCTATCAGCCAAAGTCGAGGATGCCGGCAACGCACAGGCATCGTGGCGTACAGACCCAAAGCGCTCGGGAAAGGCTGGCTGTATGGGCGATATCGGAACCCACGCCCACCATTTGGCCGAATATGTTACCGGATTGAAAACCGTTGAAATCTGTGCCGAACTCAACATATTTGTTCCGGGGCGTTTGCTCGACGACGATGGTGCAGCCCTTCTCCGCTTCGACAACGGCGCTAGAGGTGTCCTGATGGCTACCCAAGTTGCGGCAGGCGAAGAGAATGCCATCAAAATCAGGGTGTATGGCGAAAAAGGAGGCCTCGAGTGGAGCCAGCAGGAGCCCAACACCCTTTGGCTAAAATGGACCGACCGTCCTACTGAGATGCTCCGCACCGGAACAGGTTTTATGGGCAGTATTGCGAAACACAACACCCGTACGCCAGGAGGCCACCCCGAAGGCTATCTCGAAGCATTTGCCAACATTTACCGGAACTTCTCGCTCACCGTCAGGGCTAAAATAAATGGAGAACAGCCAAAAGCCGAATGGCTCGATTTCCCGACGGTTGAAGAGGGTATTCGCGGGATGCAGTTCATTGATACGGTAGTAACTGCCGGATACGATGACAGTTGCAAATGGGTAAAATTTTCCGACTAACAATCTGATATCAAGTCACCTGTAATAAGAATCAAGCGTTCGGACGGATATGATGGATCTCCCGAAACTTGCCTCTTGACCATTGAACCAAAAACAAAAAAAATGAAACGACCCGTAACAATATTTACCGGCCAGTGGGCCGATTTGACATTGGAAACCGTTGCACAAAAAGCCAAATCGTTTGGCTACGACGGTCTTGAACTGGCCTGCTGGGGCGACCATATCGAAGTCGACAAAGCCGACCAAGCCTATTGCAACGCCAAACTGGCATTGCTTAAAAAATATGGATTACAGCTTTTTTCCATTTCGACACATCTGGTGGGACAAGCCGTATGCGATAATCCCGACAGCCGTCACAAGGGCATGTTGCCCAACTATATCTGGGGCGACGGCGATCCCGAAGGCATCCGTCAGCGGGCAGCCGCAGAGATTATTGAAACCGGCAAAGTGGCACAACGACTTGGCTTGAAGGTAGTCAACGGATTTGTGGGCAGCTCGATATGGCATTTGCTCTATTCTTTTCCTGCTGTAACCAAAGAGATGATCGACGAAGGGTTTGCCGACTTTGGGCGCCGTTGGGTGCCCATCCTCGACGAGTATCAGAAAATGGGTATCCGCTATGCCCTCGAAGTCCACCCTACCGAGATTGCTTTTGATATCGTTACAGCCCGACGGGCGCTCGAAGCAGTCGATTATCATCCGGCTTTCGGTTTCAATTTCGACCCTAGCCACCTCGGCTATCAGGGAGTCGACTATGTGAAGTTTATTTATGAATTCAGCGACAGAATCTTCCATGTTCATATGAAAGATGTGGCCTGGAACCAACATCCCGGCAGTTCGGGCGTTTTTGGCGGACATCTCGAGTTTGGCGATTACCGACGCTTCTGGAATTTCCGTAGTGTTGGACGGGGCAATATCAATTTTGAAGGAATCATCCGGGCACTGAATGATATTGGCTACACCGGTCCACTTTCGGTAGAGTGGGAGGATAGCGGAATGGATCGCGAAATGGGTGCTGCCGAGTCGTGCGAATTTGTGAAACGCATCGATTTCTCGCCCAGTACATTAGCCTTCGATGCAGCTTTCAGTAAGGAATAAAACATTTTTTTAACCAACATACAAACAACTACATGAGCCAAACAAGACGTGAATTTTTGGGCAGGACATCTGCCCTGACTGCCGGAGCAATGGCCGCAGCCACCTTGCCCAATCATCTCTTTGCCAAAGGGGTGAACAAATCGGCCAACGAGAAAATGGTTGCCGCACTCATTGGATGCAAGGGAATGGGAATGGCCGATTTGAAAGCCTTTCTCGAACAGCCCAACACGGAATGTGCTGCCCTGTGCGATGTCGACGAAAATGTACTGAACGAGCGCATTGCCGATGTCGAAAAGATTCAGGGAAAGAAACCCGCAGGTTTCAAAGATTTCAGAAAACTGTTGGAGCAAAAGGGAATTGATGTTATTATCATCGGTACTCCCGACCATTGGCACACCCTTCCGTTTATCTATGCCGCGCAGCAGGGATTCGATATCTATTGCGAAAAACCGCTGGCCAACACCATCTACGAGTGTGATTTGATGGAAAAGGCCACAGCCCGCTATAGCCGGGTAGTTCAGATTGGACAATGGCAGCGCAGTGACAAACACTGGCAGGATGCGGTCAAATTTGTTCATTCGGGTCAGTTGGGCAATATCCGCGAAGTACGTACCTGGTCGTATCAGGGATGGATGAAATCGATACCTCAGGTAGCCGACTCTCCCGTTCCTGCCGGAGTCGATTATGATTTCTGGTTAGGGCCTGCTCCAAAAAAACCATTCAACAATAACCGCTTCCATTTCAACTTTCGCTGGTTTTGGGATTATGCCGGCGGCATGATGACCGACTGGGGTGTCCATATTATCGATTATGCCCTCTACGGAATGAAACAATATGCCCCAAAATCGGTGATGGCCATGGGGGGTAAGTTTGCCTATCCCAACGATGCCTGCGAGACCCCCGATACCCTTCAGGCGCTCTTCCAGTTCGACGGGTTTACCATGCTTTGGGACCATGCGATTGGCATTGATGGCGGCTATTACGGACGTAGTCACGGCGTTGGATTTGTGGGCAATAACGGAACATTGGTTGTCGACCGCGGCGGATGGGAAGTGATTCCTGAGAAGGAAAACGGAAGTGATAAAATGGAACGTGTAGCGCTGATACCGGGCGATGGCAAAGGGCTATCGAACCACATGGCCAATTTTATCGACTGTGTGAAAACACGGGAAACTACCAATTGCCCGGTTGAGATTGCAGCCGGAGTGGCCCGTACCTGTCACCTCGGCAACATTGCTTTTAAAACCGGACGGCGGCTCTATTGGGACAGTGTCAAACATCAGTTCGAGAACGATAAAGAGGCCGATAGTTACCTCACCCCCAACTACCGGGCACCGTGGGAACTACCCAAATTGTAATAAAAAGAGAGGCATCATCAAGTTGGTGCCTCTCTTTTTTTTACCTTTACGCGTCAAACGATATAAGAACCAATGAGAAGATACACATTTTTCGCACTCGTCGGATGGATGGCTCTGACCAGTTGCTCGCAGCAGCAAAAGACCGAGTATTCAGTCGAAATTAATCAAAACTGGCAATTCTCGCAAGCCGGGAAAAACGAATGGCTTCCTGCAACCGTACCCGGAAGTGTCCACACCGACCTTTTACAAAACAAAAAGATTGAAGACCCCTATTACCGGCTCAACGAACACAGCCAGCAATGGATTGACAAGGTTGACTGGGAGTACAAAACCACGATAAATATTCCGGCAGAAGTGCTAAAACGAGATCGCATTGTCCTCGATTTCAAAGGGCTCGACACCTACGCCGATGTTTATGTCAACGAACAACTGGCACTTAGCGCCGATAACATGTTTCGCGAATGGAGCGCCGACATCAAAGCGGTAGCCAAAGAGGGCAACAACGACATTCGTATCCTTTTCCGCTCACCGATTGTCGAAGGGTTGAAAAAGTACGATGCCAATGGCTATGTTATCCCTGTATCAGACAACGATCAGGCCGTGAACGGAGAAGTGGAAGGAGGCAAAATGGTTTCGGTTTATACCCGTAAAGCAGGCTATCATTTCGGATGGGACTGGGGCCCACGCCTCGTTACCAGCGGTATATGGCGACCGGTTTATCTGCGCGCCTGGGATATTACCCAAATTAACAACCTGCAAATCGTTCAGAATAGCCTCACTAAAGAGTCAGCCGAACTGACAGCCAATTTCGAAATTGAATCTGAACAAGAGATTACCGCCGACCTTTCGGTTGAAAACGATGGCACCATTCTGGCCACCCAAACCGTCAAACTCGAAAAAGGAATTAAAAATTATACGGTTAACTTCTCGATTGCGAACCCCAAACTGTGGTGGACCAACGGACTGGGCGAACAACCGCTCTACAATATTACCGGAAAGGTCAACGCCAACAACAATCTCTCGACCAAAACCGACCGTATTGGGCTTCGCACCCTTAAACTGGTCCGCAACAATGATGAACATGGAACCACTTTCTACTTCGAACTGAATGGCATTCCGGTATTTATGAAAGGGGCGAATTATATACCCAACGATCTTTTCCCGGCCAGAGTAACACCCGACAACTATCGCAAAGTGGTCGAAACGGCCAAAGTATCGAACCACAATATGCTTCGTGTATGGGGCGGCGGCATTTACGAGTCGGACCTCTTTTACGATTTGTGCGACGAAGCCGGTATTTTGATTTGGCAGGATTTTATGTTTGCCTGTGCCATGTTCCCCGGCGACCAGCCCTTTCTCGACAATGTTCGTCAGGAGGCTATCGACAATGTGAAACGATTGCGTAACCACCCATCAATTGCCCTTTGGTGCGGAAATAACGAAATCCTCGCGGCCTGGTACGGATGGGGATGGAAAGCCAAAGAAGAGAAAGCCAATCCTGAAAATGCAGCAAAAATTTGGAAGTCGTACGAAGATATCTTCCTGAAAATCCTTCCAGAAGTGGTGAACCAATGCGATCCGCAACGCTCGTACTGGGATTCGAGCCCGAGCTCCGGCTTGGGTATCAAGGCCGACCTCGTTAATGGCGACGAACATTACTGGGGCGTTTGGTGGGGCAAGGAACCTTTCAGCAATTACGCCACACATCTGGCCCGTTTCATGAGCGAATATGGTTTCCAGTCGTTCCCCGAACTGAAGACGGTGAAAGATTACGCGCTGCCCGAAGATTATGATATCAACTCGGAGGTGATGAAATCGCACCAACGTTCGTCTATCGGCAACGGAACCATTACCGAGTACATGAAACGCGACTACAAAGATCCAAAGAATTTCGAGTCGTTCCTCTATGTCGGCCATGTACTACAGGCCGAAGGGGTTAAATTTGCGATGGAAGGACACCGCCGGGCGATGCCTTACAATATGGGTTCGCTCTACTGGCAAATCAACGACTGCTGGCCGGTGGCTTCGTGGTCGTCGACCGACTACTACCAACGCTGGAAAGCGCTGCAATATTTTGCCAAAAAAGCTTTCGAACCGGTTATTATCTCGCCATTCGGACTGAAAGATACGCTGAACGTCGGTGTGGTAAGCGACCGCCTCGAACCGTTCAAAGCCAATATATCGCTGAAGGTAATCGATTTTGCAGGAAAAGAGATTTGGAAAGAACAGATCGCCCAAGAGATTCCGGCCAACTCAGCCGCGTTTAAAGTCAGTTATCTGAAAAAAGATTTGCTGAAAGGAACCAATGCCAACAATGCCGTATTGGTTGCCGAAATCCGCGAAGGCGACAAACTGCTGCACAGCAACACCTTCTATTTCCTTCCGGTGAAAGATTTAAATTTACCCAAAGCTGAGGTTAATGCTGAAGTGGCCGAAACGGCAACCGGTTACACCGTAACACTTTCGACCGCCACGCTGGCCAAGAATGTATATCTAAGCGTTGACGACAAAGCAGAATGTTTCTTCAGCGATAACTATTTCGACCTTTTCCCCGGCGAAAAAGTAACCATCGAATGTAAAACCAATGGCGTGAAAATCGATGGTTTTGGCTCGAAACTGAAAGTGATGTCCATTGCCGACAGCTATTGAATTGGATTGAACGGATAAACCATTGCCGAAAAATATATCTCGCGGAGAGGGTTTCTTTCCGCGGGATTTTTTTTTCTTTTCGGGAGAGGCGATTCTTTCATTACGGCATCATCAAAAAAACCTAATAGTGATGAAAAAGCCGTTATCAAGAGCAATAATGCCATTATCAAGAGTAATAATGCCATTATCAAGAG
>CAYOJD010000086.1:11955-14230 GCA_964404205.1 uncultured Prolixibacteraceae bacterium | reverse complement strand
ATCTTGGTATTGCCGCTATCGTGCCGAAGGTCCCGTTTATTTGCAGCAACTGGTCGCGTCCCGCATGTCGAGATCGACTTTTGAGAAGGTGAAATGTCCGGTTTTTCTGGGATATTATTACAAAGATGAGCAGCATCAGGATCAAACCGTTGAGGTAAAAGCTGCCCTGAGAATGTTTGAACAATTGGGTACTACGGCAAATCTGAAAAGGGCGGTTGCATTTCCCGAAGCCGGTGCCCATGTGATTGCCTGCGATTTGACATCAGGGTCAGTCGCTGATGTTCAGGATGCTACCTTGTCGTTTGCCCGCGAAGTTATTGGAATTCAATAGTATCAGTAGTGCGTCAAGGCGTTTTCAATATCTCTTTTAACTCCTGAACGGCGGCCAGCATTTGCACTTCGAATCGGTGAACATATTCGGGATAATGCTCAATTTCAGTGCCATCAATGGTGGCCAGTTGCAAATGTTTCAAATCTATGGCCAGTTCTTCCATCCCAACAATCATCACTGACGATTTGGCCTTATGTGCCTCTTTGCCCAGTTCAATAAAATTTCTGTCTCTCAGGTGCTTTTTCAGATTGGCAATGAACTCGGGAACCTGGGCTATAAACAGTTCAATCATTTCGCGAACAACTTCATTGTTGTCGCCGGTCGATTCTTTTAGAAAAGTCAAGTCAGTGAATGCCATAGTAAAAGATTTTGTTGGTGAAACGCTAAAAACTAACAATTCAAATTTAGCAATATTCCGATCAATCTGAGTTTTGTTAGTTTATTCTGCATCAAAAATATTTAGCTTTGGCATAATTTAAAACCAAATAGATGAAAAGGACACCTTTTTTTGAAATACATAAGCAGTACAATGCTAAAATTGTTGAGTTTGCCGGTTACGAAATGCCGGTTGAATATGTTGGGATAAAAGAAGAACACCTAACCGTTCGCAATGGTGTAGGTGTTTTTGATGTTTCGCACATGGGCGAGATTTGGGTCAAAGGGTCAAAGGCACTGCCCTTTCTACAGAAAGTAACCAGTAATGATGTTGCGGCGCTAAAACCCGGACAGGCCCAATACTCATGTTTCCCGAATGGAAAAGGAGGTATTGTCGACGACTTACTGGTCTATTTCTTCGAACATGAAAAGTATATGCTGGTTGTAAACGCGTCGAATATTGAAAAAGATTACAACTGGCTGGTTTCGCAAAACGACCTTGGTGCCGAACTCGAAAATGCTTCCGACCGCATCGCCCAGTTGGCCATTCAGGGGCCGAAAGCCGTACAGGTATTGCAGAAACTGACCAATACCGATCTGGGTGCCATCAAATACTACACATTTACGGTGGGCAATTTTGCCGGAATCGATAATGTAATTATTTCGGCTACAGGATATACCGGAGCCGGTGGCTTCGAACTTTACTTCTACAACCAGTACAGCGAAAAAATTTGGGAAGCTATTTTCGAAGCAGGTACAGAAGAGGGCATTAAACCAATAGGTTTGGGCGCTCGCGATACCCTCAGGCTCGAAATGGGGTTTTGTTTGTATGGAAATGATATTGATGATACCACATCGCCAATTGAGGCAGGCCTGGGTTGGATTACCAAATTTGCCGATCACAAAGAATTTATCGACAAACCATTATTCCTGAAACAGAAAACAGAAGGGACCAGCCGTCGTCTGCGTGGGTTCGAAATGATTGATAGGGGAATTCCGCGTCACGGGTATGAAATTACTGATGCCGATGGTGCTGTAATTGGCGTTGTTACCTCGGGAACCCAGTCCCCAATTCTCGGAAAGGGGATAGGTATGGGCTATGTTGCCACAGCACACAGCAATATTGGAAGCGAGATATACATTCAGGTTCGGGGTAAGTTACTGAAAGCTAAAGTGGTAAAAGTACCGTTTATCTAATGCCGGTTTAAGTTACCGCTATCTTAATTTTATACTCTTTTGACTGATTTTTGTCAGGTTTTTGATAATTGTTGTATTTTTAGTGCAGAAAAATCAAAAAACATACTGAATTCATAAATAATTCAAATTCAGAAATTTTAACCAATTCAGTTACTCATTTTTTATCCAGATAATATGAAAAAGCATAATTTTTACGCAGGTCCCTCGATCTTACCAGAATTTACCAAAGAAAAAGTAGCCGAGGCTACATTGAATTTTGCCGGTACCGGTATTGCATATACCGAAATGCCGATAACAACAGGAGGTTCTTTCTCTATTGAAAGTTGGTTTAAACGTACTCCAAGTACTGCCGGAACATTGTTTGCTTTCGGT
>CAYOJD010000086.1:1763-11945 GCA_964404205.1 uncultured Prolixibacteraceae bacterium | reverse complement strand
AGGCAATTGCTTTGGTAAAAGAGTTGCTGAAAGTCCCCGAAGGTTACTCGGTTCTCTTCCTGCAAGGTGGCGCCAGTCTTCAGTTTCTAATGGCCCCTTATAACCTGATGAACAAGAAAGCAGCTTATACCAATACCGGAGCGTGGGCAACAGCTGCAATTAAAGAGGCTAAATTCTTTGGCGAAGTGGTTGAGGTGGCTTCATCGAAAGATGCCAACTTCAATTTTATCCCCAAAGGATATGTTGTTCCCGAAGATGTTGATTATTTTCACTTTACTTCGAACAATACCATCTTTGGGACGGAAGTCTTTACCGATCCCGATTTGAATGTACCTGTCGTTTGTGATATGTCGTCCGATATTTTCAGCCGACCGATTGACGTATCGAAATATGCATTGATTTATGCCGGTGCCCAGAAAAACCTCGGTCCTTCGGGTGCAACGCTGGTTATCGTCCGTAACGATGTTTTGGGAAAAGTGGAAAGGCCAATTCCGACCATGCTCGATTACCGTACACACATCAAAGGCGAATCGATGTTCAACACTCCGGCAACCGTTCCTGTATTTGGCTGCCTGCAAACATTGCGCTGGCTGAAAGAACAGGGTGGCGTTGAAGGAATGGAGAAAATCAATATTGCCAAAGCGAACCTGCTCTACGGCGAACTCGATCGCAACAAAATGTTCAAATCAACAGTGCCGGATCCGGCCGACCGTTCACGAATGAATGTAACTTTTGTGATGTCGGAAGGATACGAAGCGTTCGAGAAAGAGTTCGATAAGTTTGCCGAAGAGCGTGAACTTATCGGTTTGAAAGGACACCGATCGGTGGGTGGTTTCAGGGCATCGATATACAATGCTATGCCCATTGAAGGCGTACAGGCACTGGTTGATGCCATGCAGGAATTCGAAAAACGAAAAGCATAACTTCTCTACAGGGGAAAGCAGAATGAGAGTTCTGCTTTTCTTTTATCAACAATAACTATTAACAACGAACCCAATGAGAAAAGTATTAATTGCTACCGACAAACCATTTGCCTCATCGGCGGTGGGGCGTATCGCGACCATTTTATCCGGTGCCGGATACGAAGTGCGAAAACTGGAAAAGTACACCCAAAAGGAAGAATTGCTCGAAGCCGTTGCCCATGTTGATGCAATGATTGTTCGAAGCGACATTGTCGATCGCGATGTGCTCGAAGCGGCTCACAACCTTGCCATAGTGGTAAGGGCTGGTGCCGGTTATGATAACGTGGATGTACAGGCTGCAACTGCCAAAAATATCTGTGTGATGAATACCCCCGGACAGAATGCCAATGCAGTTGCCGAGCTGGCAATTGGTTTAGCACTGTACGGATTACGTGAATTCTTCTCTGGCAAATCGGGTGGTGAACTGCGTGGAAGGACACTCGGATTGCATGGTTACGGATATGTAGCCCGCAATGTTAAACGTATTGCCGATGCTTTCGGGATGAGGGTGTTGGTTTATACCCGGTACAGCAAAGCTCAGGCCGCTGCCGAAGGGTTGGAACTTGTCCATTCGCTAGAAGAGCTTTATGCGGCCTCCGATGTTATCTCGATTCATGTTCCGGCACGGGGCGAACACATCAAGTCGGTCAGTTACGATGTACTGCAATACCTGAAAGGCGATGCTGTTATTGTCAATACAGCCCGCAAAGAGGTTGTCAACGAGGAGCAACTGGTACGAATAATGACCGAAAAACCGGGTGTCAAATATCTTTCTGATATCGAACCCGACTGTAAAGATATTTTTGAAGAAAAATTCAGGGGGCGTTTCTATTTCACCCCGAAAAAATTGGGTGCCCAAACAACCGAAGCCAATACCAACGCCGGAGTTGCAGCCGCTGAACAGATTGTTGCTTTCTTCGAAAAAGGGGATCAGACTTTTAGGGTCAACAAATAGAAAGCCTTATCACGCGATGCTCCAGTGTTGTGCACGAACAAAAAACGAAAACAGTTAAAAAGTAAAACCATTATGGCAATAGTAAAACCGTTCAAAGGCTTCCGTCCGCCACAAACCATAGCGGCCGATCTGGCTTGCCTGCCTTACGATGTGATGAACAGTGAAGAAGCGGCTCAAATGGCTGCAGGTAAAGCCTGCTCGCTGCTTCATATCACGCGTGCCGAAATCGATTGTCCGGAGGGAACCGATATCCATTCGGAAGAAGTTTATCTGAAGTCTGTCGAAAACTTCAAAAGATTTCAATCGAATGGCTGGCTGGTGAAAGAACCCGAAGCCCGTTTTTATATCTATGCGCAAACCATGAACGGACGTACGCAATATGGTATTGTTGGCGCTGCTTCGTGCGACGATTACCACAACGGAGTCATCAAAAAACATGAGTTGACCCGTCCTGATAAAGAAGAGGACAGAATGGTTTTGACCCGTTACCTGAATGCCAATATTGAACCGGTGTTCTTTTCGTACCGGGCTGTTCCTGAGATTGATGCCATTGTAGACAAGATTGTGAAAAACCAGCCGGCTGACTACGATTTTGTTGCCGAAGATGGGTTTGGCCATCATTTCTGGACTATCTACGATCCGTTAACCAATGTTCGTCTCGAAAAACTGTTTGCAGCCAAGGTTCCGGCAACCTATGTGGCCGACGGCCATCACCGAACGGCTGCTGCTGCGCGGATTGGTCTGGAAAAGAAAGCTCAGAATCCCAACCATACCGGTGACGAAGAGTATAACTTCTTCATGGCAGTCCATTTTCCCGATAACCAGTTGAAAATTATCGATTACAATCGCCTGGTTAAAGATTTGAATGGCCTTGACGATGAAGAGTTTATCCAGAAACTTAGTCGCGATTTCGATGTGGAACAGGTGGGCGGCGAGATATATAAGCCGTCGAAACTGCACGAGTTTAGCATGTATCTTTCCGGGAGCTGGTATCGGCTTTTGGCCAAGGCTGGCACTTACAAAGACAACGACCCGATTGGGGTACTCGATGTAACCATTTTATCGGGGTTAGTGCTCGACCGTATTCTGGGTATCGAAGATTTGCGTACCTCAACCCGTATCGATTTCGTTGGGGGTATTCGTGGTTTGGGCGAATTGGAGCGTCGTGTCGATTCTGGCGAAATGAAAGTTGCGTTTGCCCTTTTCCCGGTATCGATGAAACAGTTGATCAATATTGCCGATTCAGGAAATATTATGCCTCCCAAAACGACATGGTTTGAACCCAAACTTCGTTCCGGCTTAGTGGTACATGATTTGGATTAACCCTATGTTTAGCGAATCAAAATAGCAAGCCCCGGAGTGTTGTACTCCGGGGCTTTTTTTATCGCTGACGGTTCTTTTACCTTTTAAATCACTTGCAAGTCGATACCCAACAGCAAGAGGGTGATGAGTACCAATCCGACAATGATACGGTACCAGCCGAAAATTTTAAAGCCATGCTTTTGCAGAAAAGTAATAAAAGTTTTGATGGCAATCATCGCTACGATAAATGCTACTATATTGCCAACCAGTAAAATACCAATATTCTCGCTGTTAAAATATTGGTAATCCTTTAATAACTTGTAGGCCGAAGCGGCAGCCATAGTCGGGACTGC
This sequence comes from uncultured Prolixibacteraceae bacterium, assembly GCA_964404205.1. Classification (GTDB taxonomy): domain Bacteria; phylum Bacteroidota; class Bacteroidia; order Bacteroidales; family Prolixibacteraceae; genus CAZWBR01. The sequence continues at coordinate 8,373 of CAYOJD010000086.1, read as the reverse complement.
AAGAAAAAAGGAGAACTCGGCTGCATGGGTGCGGCTCAGCTTCTGCTGCATCCCGCCAATAATGGTAGCTGCCGAACGTGAAACACCCGGTATCATGGCTATACATTGCCAAAAACCAATTTTAAGTGCTTTACGGGTTGTAATCTCCTGTTGGTTATCGGGCTTGTTAAACCATTTGTCGACAAAAAGGAGCAATACCCCGCCCACCAGCAGCATAATCGAAACAACCATCACGTTCTCGAGCAGGCTATCGATAAAATCGCTGGCCAGAAAACCAATGACCGCTGCCGGAAGAAAGGCAATAAACAACTTCTGATAGAATGTCCAGCTTTTCAAAAACCGGCGCCAGTAAAGCACCACAACCGATAGTATGGCTCCAAATTGGATATTGACGGTAAATGCCTTGGTAAATTCATCAATTTGAAGCCCGAGCAGCGCTTCGGTAATAATCATGTGCCCTGTCGATGATACCGGCAGAAATTCGGTGAGCCCTTCAACAATGGCGATAATAATGGCGTCGAAATAAGTCATCTTTTTGGTTTTGGTATTGAAAAGCCGTTCCGGTTATCGCGAAACGGCAGTTCCAAAAGTACGATTTGCATTCAAAATACGAAAACAAATAGGAGGCAACCATTAAAAAAGGTCTCCCATTTTCGGAAGACCTTTTTTATCTGCTTCAATTGGCCTTTTTGAGAACCATCTCACCGGGGCCAGGGCCGCTACCATCGCCAACGGTCATTGTAATGGTCTCGCCTTCAATTTTTCCTTTGTGTGCCATTTTCATCCCATTCATGTCAATGTCAAACGAAAACTGATTGCCTTCGATTTTTCCATTTGAGATAGGAAGTTCGCCCATGGGCGATTGCACCGAGCCGGTAAGGGTATTGCCTTCGGCTTTAAACACGAAGACAATTTCCATTTTGCCGTCGGGTCCTTCCATCGATGCTTTCCATTTTCCATCGATTGGCGCAGCCTGACATACCAATGCGGTTACGACAATTGCTGCTACCGATAAAAACCATTTTTTCATTTTGTTGAAATTTAGTGAATAACGCGAATCAATTTATCGAAGTGTAAAGTAGCAAAACGGCTAACGAATAACTATCAAAATCGGAGTATGACCCAATCTTGCCGATAGAAATGCCCTTTTTATCGCTTTGGTTAGGTCAGATGGACCAGAAAATGGCAGGTTTTGCCGCCGCGTCTTACCGTTTCGAGAATATCGACTTTGAAAGGCCTTCCAAATGCGGATTCGAAAATCGAACGGTGGGTGGCTGCCGTACAATTACAGTGCATATCATCGGGTTTCGGGTCACGGTAGCGGGCTGCCGGACAGTAACAGCCGGGCGATGTTTCGCCAAAGCGGATGTGCACGGTGTCGCCATCTTTCCATGCTTCAAAGTTTTGATGGTAAGCTTCGAGCAATTTGTCGAGATCGCCTTTCCCTTTTATGGCAATATCCCTTTTAAACTGGTGACGGTTAAAACATGCCTTTCCGCAGCCGCCAATCAGTTTGGCGCAGGTCTCACGGTCGAGCTCCTTTTCCATTGTTTCGAGCAGGTCGGAAAGCCAGTTCTGGATAAACTCTTTTTCCATCTTTACACGTGTCAGTTCGTCGTCGGGATTGGCCGCAACGGCAGCCTGCAATTTTCCAAAATCGGTCAGTACCAGCGATCCGGTACATACGCCCATTGTAAGGGCTTTTTTTAGGTAGTTTCTACGATCCATGGGAGTTGTTTGAATAGGGTGATGTTGTCGTGATGGTTGTTTAACAGACAAATGACAGTTTATGTCAGTTTTACCCTTACGTGATAATCATTTTTCAACCAAAAACTTCTATTTTCGGGAGTAAAATGGTTGACCTGGAAAACAGGACAAAATCATCAATCCGGAAACAGTTTCATCCATTATCAATACAAAGCTTCGGCTGTAACGCAACTCAACACACGAATGAAAAAATTGATCACAACTGTAATTTTATTTTGCTCACTGATAGCCGTTCAGGGGCAAACGATATGGCGTAATCCGGTAATTCCGGGTTTTCATCCCGACCCCAGTGTTTGCCGCGTGGGCGACGATTACTATCTGGTTACCTCGTCTTTTGAATATTTCCCGGGGGTTCCGCTGTTTCACAGCAAAGATTTGGTCAACTGGGAGCAAATTGGCCATTGCCTTACCCGCGACTCCCAGCTTAATTTGAATGGATGTTGGGCTTCAGGCGGAATTTATGCCCCCACCATTCGTTATTTCGACGGACTTTTTTATATGGTGGTCACCAATGTATCGGGGGAGGGTAATTTTTATGTCACAGCTAAAGATCCGGCAGGGGAGTGGAGCGAACCGTTTTTTGTAAATCAAGGGGGAATCGATCCAACCATTTTTAAAGATGACGACGGAAAATTCTATTTCATGAGCAATTCTCATACTTACGCCGATGGTACCAGCCGTACCGATGCCATTATGCTCTCCGAAATCGACATTAAAACCGGCAAACGCCTCACCGAGCCCGTCGCCATTTGGAATGGAACGGGGGGCCGTTATCCCGAAGCGCCCCACATGTACAAAAAAGATGGCCTCTATTACCTGATGGCCGCCGAAGGTGGAACCGAATATGGCCACAAAGTAACCATTGCAAGAAGCAAATATATTTACGGCCCTTACGATTCGGCCCCCAACAATCCGATATTGACCCATATCAACCGTATCAGCCAAAACAGCCCAATTCAGGGAACCGGTCATGCCGATTTGGTGCAGGCCCACGATGGCAGCTGGTGGGCAGTCTTTCTGGCTTTTCGGCCCCAAAACGGCAACCACCACCTGATGGGCCGCGAAACATTTCTGGCTCCGGTAAGCTGGCCTGCCCATGGATGGCCTGCCGTAAACGGCGATGGTACAGTTGCCCTGGAAATGAGTTGTCCTACATTGCCGCTCTTTCCGGCGAAGCCGGCACCCGTACGCGACGATTTTTCGCCCCCCCAACTGGCTTTCGAATGGAATTATCTACGTAACCCCGGACGGGCCAACTATGCTTTAACCGAGCGCCCCGGCTTTCTGATGCTGAAAGGCAGCGAGGTGACTCTGAATGAAAATGGTTCGCCAACATTTATTGGCCGCCGTCAGCAACATATCGATTTTACGGCAACTACGCTGCTCGATTTTACCCCATCGGCCAATAATGAAGAGGCCGGCATTACGGCTTTAATGAACGACCGTTACCATTTCGATTTGGTGAAAAGCAAAGGTAAACTGACTTTGCGCTATCGGTTAGGAGCCATTTCTCACACCGAAAAGGTGGTTAATATTGGCAACGGGCCACTTTATCTGCGGGTAACCGGCGAAGCCAAATACCTCCATTTTTCGTACAGCGCCAATGGAAAAGATTTTGCACCGTTGGGCAAGGCCGACACCAATTTAATCAGTACCGAAACGGCAGGTGGTTTTACCGGTGTTTACATTGGCCTTTTTGCTACCGGAAACGGGAAAAAGAGCCAAACGAAAGCCTGGTTCGACTGGTTCGATTACGAAGGAAAATAGTCGACCAATTAGGTGCTGAATCGCTTTGATGATATTTCCCCGCAGTTGTCGCAGATGGTTACCGGGTAATCGGTAAGGATGGGCGAAATCTGCGGGAGTTTTTTTCTATTTTTACCCCAAATGAAACGATTATGATACGACGGATAACATCTATTTTATTGATATTTTCTGCTTTAAGTTTTACTCCCGACCTTTGGGCCTGTACCAATCTGATAGTAACCAAAGGGGCTAGTGCCGATGGTTCTGTGATGATAACTTATGCTGCCGATTCGCATACCCGTTACGGTGCCATAGCCTTCTATCCCGCAGCCGATCATCAGCCGGGTAGTTTGTGCGAGGTGTTTCATTACGAAAACGGGAGGTTGCTGGGGACCATTCCCGAAGCACCCCATACCTATTCGGTGATACAGTTTATGAACGAACATCAGGTAGCCATTGGCGAAACCACCTGGGGCGGCCTCGATTCGTTGGCTACACAACCAGGCGCTATCCTCGATTACGGCTCTTTGATGCGCATTGCCCTGCAACGTTCCAAAACGGCACGCGAAGCCATGCAGGTAATGACCGAACTGGTTGCACAATACGGATATGCCACCAGCGGCGAATCGTTTTCCATTTCCGATGCCAACGAAGCCTGGATAATGGAGATGATAGGGAAGGGAAAATACGGGAAAGGGGCAGTCTGGGTAGCCCGTCTTATTCCTGACGGCTATGTCAGCGGCCATGCCAATCAGGCACGTATCACCACTTTCCCGTTTCAAAAGAGCAATGACTGGAACAACCTGAAGCAGACCGTCTATCATTCGCCCGATGTCATCAGTTTTGCCCAAAAACATGGTTTTTATAAAGGGAACGATGAGACATTCAGTTTTTCGGATGTCTATAACCCGATAAAGTTTGGGGGCGCACGTTTTTGTGATGCCAGAGTCTGGTCTTTTTTCCGTAAAATCAGTAAAAATATTCGCGATAACGATGGTTACACCCGGTACGCGATGGGCCGTTTTGTTCGCGATGCGGCTTATCCCAATCAAACGGCCAATCCTAACGGATATGTTACCAACCGTCTGCCGCTATGGGTAAAACCCGATTCGCTGGTTTCGTTGCAACAGGTAATGGCCGGCATGCGCGACCACTACGAAGATACGCCGCTCGATATGCGCAACGACCTTGGGGCTGGTCCCTTTCAATTGCCTTACCGCTGGCGGCCAATGGAATTCGATGTCGATGGTGAAAAATATCTGTGCGAACGCGCCATAGCCACCCAGCAAACGGGTTACAGTTTTGTGGCCCAGTCGCGCAGTTGGTTGCCATCTCCCGTAGGCGGCATCTTTTGGTTTGGTGTCGATGATACCGATGGCACTGTCTATGCCCCGTTTTACTGTGGTATCGATCGTATTCCCGAAAGTTTTGCCTTAGGCAATGGTTCGATGATTAGCTGGTCCGAAACCTCGGCATTCTGGACATTCAGTCAGGTAAACAACTGGGTGTATACCCGTTATAATTTAATTCATCCCGAAGTGGAGGAGTATCAGCGCCAGTTCGAAAACCGCTTTTTCGATGAGATAAAAACCATCGACCGGCAGGCTACCGCGATCTATCAAAACAATCGTGCTGAAGCCATTCAACTGTTGACCGATTATTCGGTAAACAGCGGCAATCAACTGGTGGCCGACTGGAAAACGTTCTACCACTATCTGTTGATGAAATATATCGATGGTAATGTAAAGCAAACCGAAGGCCATCGGCTACTCGACAACGGCAATGGAAAGAATGTGCCCAAGCCACCTAAATTTCCGGGCTATGGCAAGGCATGGGAGCGGGTAATGATACAGGGCAGTGGCGAAAGGCTTAAAGTATTGGAGGATTAGATGGCAGAAATGATGAATGATGAGTGATGAACCGATAATTCATCACTCATCATCAATCGCTATAAATTTTTCTCTCTGATGGTCTGACGGGTAAGCTTTCCCCATGTTTTAAGCAAATCGTCTGTCCAGTGGCCAAACGACGAGGCCCGGGGTATCAACATCGAACACGATTCATTTTTATCGGAAACCGACCAGGCAATCCAACTGATTTTACGGCTCTCCATCCACTCGACAAATAGCTTCCATTCCGCTTCGTCGATGGGGCCATCGCCCGATGCCTCCATACCGGCACACTCTGACACAAAGATGGGGATTCCCTTTTCGATCGCTTCGTCGGTGCGATCGCGTAACCACTGTTTATGGGTTCCGGCATAGAAGTGCATCGTGTACATGATGTTGCTCCGTCCGGTAATCGGGTTGGCGGCTACCAGATGTAAATCCTGATCCCAATGGGGCGAGCCAACCAGAATAATATTCTCTTTGTCGATAGCCCGAATCACATCTATCACCTCTTCCGAGTAGGCTTTTACCTCTTCCCAACTGTAATAGTCTGGCTCATTCCAAATCTCATAAATCACATTGGGATAATCTTTGTATTGCCGGGCCATCTGCTCAAAAAACTTTTTGGCCTCTTCAGTATGTATTTTATGGCTGTGAAAATCAATCAGCACATACACCCCGTTTTTGATGGCCCCCTTCACCACACTGTTGACACATTGCAGTGCAAATTGAGGATTTTCGAGATAGTTATCTTCAATCGCTACCCCCATGGCAGCCCTGACTACCGAACATTTCCAGTCTTCCACAATCCAGTCGACCGCCTTTGGATTGTAGAACCGGGGCCACAGATTGTGCCAGCCAAAGCTTGCCCCACGTAATACAACAGCCTCTCCTTGCTGGTCGACCAGTTGTGTTCCTTCCACTTTTAACCGGCCATGAAGGGCTACCGGCGAGTTCTTCGGTGCTTTAAACGAGCATAGGGTGCTGCCAATCAGTGCAGCAAACAGTAAAAGTTGAATCCGTTTCATGATGTTGGTGTTTAAAATCAGCGACCAAGTTGGCAATTTTTTATGAGATTATGTTCCAGTTCTCATCAAATTGCTTGATGTAAGTTCATATTTCAAACAGCCTTGCTCAACCTCAGCAAATGCCAAATGGTTTTCAGGGACACTTGCTGAACCTCAGCAAATGCCAAATGGTTTTCAGGG
>CAYOJD010000086.1:0-1663 GCA_964404205.1 uncultured Prolixibacteraceae bacterium | reverse complement strand
AAATGGTTTTCAGGGACACTTGCTGAACCTCAGCAAATGCCAAATGGTTTTCAGGAACACTTGCTGAACCTCAGCAAATGCCAAATGGTTTTCAGGAACACTTGCTGAACCTCAGCAAATTTCAAATGATTTTCAGAAGCACTTTCATCATACGAAGCTACTCCTTCTCTTTTTGGGGAGGCTGGAAGGGGGCAAAAAAAAAGCTGCATCATATTTGTTGAATGCAGCCCTTTTTATCTGTTTGATTGGTTATCCAATCAGTAGTTTTACCTGATTGTATACGTTTTCGCCAGTAAATCCAAGTTGTTGGTCGAGTACGTTGTAGGGGGCCGAGAAGCCAAATGAGCTTAATCCCCATACTGCGCCATCGTCGCCTACCAGTCCGCGAAGGGTCACCGGCAATCCGGCTGTCAGGCCAAATTTGGGCAGACCTGCCGGCAGTACACGCTGCTGATAAGCCTTATCCTGGCTGCGGAAAAGTCCTTCTGAGGGAGCCGATACAATGCGAACACCGAGCCCGTCGCGCTCACGCAACAGTGCAGCCCCTTCGATAAGAGTGGCCACTTCGGAGCCTGAAGCGATAAGGATAACCTGCGGATTGGCATCTTCTTCGACAATGTAAGCCCCTTTTGCCGCCTGCAAAGCCTCGTCGTAGCGCGATGTTTTGGCCGGAAGGTCTTTGATGTTTTGGCGCGAAAGAATCAGTGCTGTTGGGGTTGAGGTATTTTCGAGCGCGAGTTTCCATGCTACGGTGGTTTCCTGTCCATCGGCTGGGCGAAGTACCAGCGCAGAGTTTTCGCCGTGATGGTTTTTCAATTGTTCCATCAGACGGATTTGGGCCTCTTGCTCAACGGGCTGATGGGTCGGGCCATCTTCGCCTACGCGGAAGGCATCGTGGGTCCAGACATATTTTACCGGGAGCTCCATCAGTGCAGCCATACGAACCGCCGGTTTCATATAGTCGGAGAAGACAAAGAAGGTTCCGCAAACAGGGATCACGCCGCCGTGGAGGGCCATACCGTTCATTACCGAAGCCATAGTGAGCTCGCAAACGCCTGCCTGAAGGAATGCACCCGTGAAATCGCCACTGGTGAAGGCTTTGCTGTTGTTGAGAAAACCATCTGTTTTGTCGGAGTTTGAAAGGTCGGCCGATGAAACAATCATGTTTTCAACCTCTTTTGCAAATGCAGCCAGTACGGTTGCCGATGCGTTACGGGTAGCCGAATTGGCTTTTTGTACCACTTTGGCAAAATCAAACTCAGGCACTTCGCCCGAAAGAAATTTATCGAGTTTGGCCGATAACTCAGGGTTGGCTTCAGCCCATGCATCTTCTTCTTCGTTTTTGGCATTGGCCCATTCCATCAGTTCATCGCGGCGTTTGGCATAGCGTTCGGCCACTTCGGGAAAGATGACAAACGGGTTTTCGGGATCGCCACCCAAATTGGCTATCGTCTTTTTAAACGACGCACCTGCATGGGACAACGGCTGGCCGTGGGTAGAACATTGCCGTTCGAAGTTCGAACCATCCTCTTTTATGGCCCCTTTGCCCATAATGGTTTTACCAATGATCAGCGTTGGTTTGCCGGTTTCATTTTGTGCGGCTTTCAGCGCTGCGCGGATGGCATCCGGATCGTTGCCTTCGATGGTCACCACATTCCAGCCC
>CAYOJD010000085.1:0-14308 GCA_964404205.1 uncultured Prolixibacteraceae bacterium | reverse complement strand
CTATTTTATTCACCATATAAGTGATTCAGAAATCAGTGATTTACATAAAGTATTAGTATCAAATTATTCTGATGGCTACAAAGAACTCACCGAAACCCCAACTGAAAGAAAAGAACGCCGAAACCGTCTTCTCAACCATTTACTTGCCCGTTTCAACGAAAAAATTGTCGATTACAGCATCGTCAAATTTCGCCAAAGCGAAAAGGGAACATCTTACCGCAGTTTCTCAACCTCGGAAATGATTCGTGATAAAAATTTCTTTCTGAAAAATTATCCAGAAATAAGTTGCAATCGGTCAAATGCCATCGACTATCTGCACCAGCATGACGCTAAAAATCGTGCAATGCTCGAAAAAAGGTTGCAAATTATCTTTGGAATAGAAAACAATAAGACACGACTCATTGAGCCGGTTCTGGACAACTCTGGCAATCTGGTCGTAAAAGATGGCAAACCCACTTTTTACGATAACCGTACAGAACGATTTGACAATTCGTTTGGCTTTCATTTAATTGAACACCTCCTGCTTAGGCCACTTATCGTGTTCGATGAAAACGATATTTATGAAACCTGTGGCAGCCCAACCGGACAAAACTGCTTCTGTTCCGACCCATTCTCGATGCAAATGACCCTTATTATGCCCGGCTGGCTACCGGTGGCCGGAAATATGGCCTTCAGAAAATTTGCAGAAGAGAAGATTAGAGTTGAAACTCCAGCCCATATTGCTTTAAAAATTTGTTGGATAAACCCTTTACAGATGTATCGTTTCGAAACCGCCTATGTTCAGTTTCTGGAGGTTTACCGCAAAATGCGCTCACCCATAGTTATCGACCATTCGGCCGATTACGAACAATATAAATCTTGCTACCGCGAACTGGCTTCCATTCTTTCGGGACTAATGAATATCTATCCCCCATCGCAGCTGGTCGATTGTTCAACCATTCAGTTCGACGAATACGGAAATCCGCTGCAAGAGCCGGTATTGCTCAATGCCACCATGCTGGCCGAAGGCGAAAATGAAGATTACCTGTTGGTTAATAAAGAAAAAAACAATCAATAATGATAACCATGGAAACGATGAAAACCAAATACCCAAAGTATACACCGGGCCAATACCTGACAAGCGCCAATTTGAACGACTCACTTGACTTTGTTTCGCAACAAGAGCGTTTGACCCGCTGGAAGTTACTGGGAAAGGGAATTTTTAACGGATTGAAATACAGCTACGATTTCAACGGCAACAAAGTAACCTCGATTAATCTTCAAGCCGGAACCGGCCTTACAGATGAGGGTTTTTTAATCGACATTACCAGTGATGGAAAATTTACCCATTGTGTTGAATTTGGCAAAATGAATCCTTCGGATACTTATCCGTTAGGCATCGATAATCCGGCATTGAGCAGCTTTCCGCTGACAGGTGGATTTCGACTATTAAATAAAACCGATGCAAACTCCGAAGCCTATCAGTCAATATCCAGCGAAATCAATTTATCAATCAATGATTTACAATCCAAATACACTTTTGCGCTATATTACGAAATCGGTGAAATACATACCAGCAAATGTTCACCGGGCGATTGTAATACCAAAGGCGACTACTATACCGTATCGATTGTTCCAATGCTGGTTAACAAGCTGAATAATACACCCAAAAAACTTGATTTCCAAACCTTTCTGAAACTAAGCTCACTTCGCGAGATCTCTCTCATTTCCTCAGAAAATGGGTTCAGAAAAAAAATAAACGACACAATTGCAAGCAACCATCTGGTTGTTAAAGATAAACTCAAAAGCATAATTTCATTCTCGAAGAACTTCATCCCGGAAAATTTAATTTCCGAAGCGACAGCAACAATTAGCAACACCAATTTCCTAAATATCAATAATAACTCATCTTTCAACCAATACTATATCCGATTTGGGCGCGACATTCGAAAAGCGGTGAACGAATACCTCCAATTTTTCAACGAGACCCAAAAATGGTTTGCGCCAAACCAATCAACGTTCTATCCTAAATTATTGATATTGGGCAATTTTCCGTTGAAGAGTGATGATGGTATACGCAACAACTGGGTTCCTGCCAAAACAAACAACCGCAAACAATTTGCATTGAACCGGTTGAATTCCCTTTTCAACAGAATTTTCACCCTTTGTAAATATTTGATGAACGAACGAGAACTTTTGGATTCGCTGATTACTTCGGGTGCGACCAATCTGACATCTCGAATCAGAATTACTCCACAAAGAGGACTTTCAGCCATGTTATCTGATTCAGCTATTGGATATTACTACAATTTGGCGGGTTCAGTTTCAGGGCATCCAATTTATGCCCTTTGGGATGGCGAACCATCAAATGAATATCTGGATCAGATTTACAACTACTGGGACTTTTCGTCGAAATCGGAAGAGCGAAAACAACTTGAGAACCCATTTTCTTTCGACTGGACTGCTATGGAACATTTTCTGATTGAGGGACATATAGGCACCAAACCCGATGAAGCAAGTAAAGTAATTATTGCCAAAATTCAAAATCTTGGCTTGCCGGCCAAGGTAGTAATGGTCGATATCCGAAACGAAAGTATCGTTGGTATCAGAGAAAAATATCAGCTTTTTTTGGAAGCCTACCGAAAATTTCTAAAAGAGCTAAAGAGCGTTGAACCGACAAACCCGATTTATACCGGATATAAAAAGCCTTTTGAAAAGATGAGCATCCAACTGAACGAATTATCACCCAAGGACATACTGTCTGTTAAAACGGTTTTAAATGATGTACAATCATACACAACCATGTTTGCCTCGGCAGCAAAGGCAAAAAGAGCCTCGGGCGATGTAACAACTGAAGCGATTGCTAAAGTTACGGTCGATAGCAATGTTTCAGCCAAAATCAGCGCTTTAATGGACAAATACGAAATCGGTAAACTGCGAAAAGATATTTACGACATTCTGCCCAAAGGAGTTGATACCCAGAGCCAAATTACGCTTGACGATTTTGTTGGGCCGGAATATACAGGCGGAGTCCCCAAAGGAGGAACGTTTATTATGGTGCACAACGGAAGTACGGTGATTGGAGATTTCAGCGTACCCTATTTTTTCAAAGAATAGGCTAAATCCTTGACTTTGGTTCTAAATATCCGTAAATTAGTCATTGATAAAAGTTCATAATATTGGAGTGTTGCAAAGGTGATTGCAAGAGCCGGAAGGCGGCAGCCTAAGTGATAAAGAAAATAGATATGGAACAGTGTCTAAGGGTAATCCAGAAGAAATTCGGAAAACTTGTAATTTTTTAGAGGGGTGTCCCGGCGTAGGTCGGCCACCCTTCACTCTTTTATCCAAACATTCAGGCCAGTTTCCAATCTTTACCGGTTAGTTCTTTCAATGCCCAACCAAAAGTGGCATAATGTTGTTTTTGCACTCGGTTTCCCATCGACATCATGTTGTCGCTGCTTTCAGAAACTGCTTTATTTCCACCAATCTTTTCAGACATTCCGCTATGGGCTACAGTTGTTCCGGCTGCTGTTCCCGAACCTGAAAATGACGTTCCAACAGAGACATACTCGTCCTTCAATCCAAAAACATGGCCAAATTCGTGGGCAACAGTATTTTGTAATTCTCCTGAGCCAACAATCATATCGACCCGACGAAAATCTTTATCACTTTCGTTGCTTTCCTTCTCTTTTTCTGCTTCGCTATCCGATCGATTCGTTGATACAACTCGTGTTTCAATATTCAGAAAACCTTTATCTTTCAGAAAGTTAAAAACCGAAGACAACCGTTTCTCAACCAGTTGAGTATTGTAATGACTACTTCCAGGTGCCGAAGCATGGCCAGCCAGTGTTACTTTACTATTCTCCGATTGGTTGTCGGCCTCTTTAAAATCTTGAATAAAACGGAGCAACTCGGCTTTATCATGTCCGTCCAAATTAAACTTATCGTGTTCAAAATAAACCGACCTTCGCAAAAGCGATCTTTTATTCTCCTGCTTTCCCGGATGATTAAGCAAGTCGTTGCTCGAAAGTGTCATAACGGCACTGTATTTTTTATCTTCCCCGGTCTGATATCTCCAGGTAGTTACCCTTGCACCGGTTGAAGTGCCCAACTTGGCACGGTTCATAGTCTGCCTGCGCTCCGATTCAAGCAATTCCAGTTTTTTTGTCAGCAGTTTAACCCAGAACTGAACAGCTGCCTCTTCGTCAGCTGATGGATTTTTTACCAATTTGACCTGCAAATTATCTCTGTTACCCGCTTGGGCACCGATCAGTTGGGCATTGCCAACTTCCTGAACATTTAGATTGATCTTTGGGCGTGCCTTAACATTGCTCCAACATGGAATATCGACAACAAAACTCATCCCGGTATCTTGCCACAAATGCGCAGCTTCGCTTAAACGTTGCTTGTAAAGTGCCATTGCTTCACCCTTTTGTGCCTCACTCCATGTATAATAAACGGCTATCTGTGCATTGACCAGCGGATCGCCAACCAGATTCATCAAATCAGCTAATCCTTGCAAATTACTTTCACCGGCTTTTGCCTGAAAGCCTGTAACATCAATGCCATTGACAAAGGCCGTTTTTCCGGTTACCATAATATAGAGCATTTCGGCCAATGGAATATAACTTGCTGTAAAACTGCCGGTTCCAGTATCTTTGGGTGTAATATCTTTGGGCCCGTAAATCCATTGGCTTTTAAATTTCTCAATTTCTTTCAGCGTTGTGTCACTGCAAACAGGAGGAGGTATGCTTCTTGCATCAGCTAACGGAGTAACCGAAGTATCGTCTTCAACCTTTCGCTGAATCTGATTATCAAGGACTGCATTGGTTTGTTGTTGGGCAATATGAGTTAATTCGTGCGCTAACAATTTTTTCCCTGCTGCGCTTTCGGGAGAAAACTTTCCTTTACCAAAAAAAATATCGTTGCCGAAAACGAAAGCCTGAGACTTTAATTGCTGATTGAACCGGTACGACTCTGCATCGTTGTGAAGTTTAACTTTCGAAAAGTCTCCTTGCAATTGCTGATTCAGATTTTGTTGAAATGGCACCGAAAGGCGGTCATTAGCGAAATCGACGGCCCGGCTATTCTGCATAAAGCGATGATTTGCCAACCTGACTGATTTGAGCTCGGCCTCTTTTTCGAAAGATTCGGATGGGGAACTTAAGAATTTTGTTGACTGGCTTTTAAATTTACCGAACAAACCCCTCATCCATTGCACAGTAGGATTGGTAACCGGAGTCTCGGATACCGCTTTCGGACAACAAACTGACATCTGACTTGCCTGTGAAGTCCTTTTCCGGGAAGAAATATCGAACGTATTCAAGGCCAAAAATATTAATTGTAACCTACTGAAGTTACAACTTTTTTGGCAGAATGACAAGCATTAACCAATAGTATTGAAAGTGGTTGCTCCTTCTTTACAGATAATAAACGAGACCTACAGTGGCTGAGAGCGATTCGATTGGAGTCTTTACTTCACCGGTTGAAAGCTTTTCAGTAGTTGAACTTGTTCCATTCTTTGTGATTTTCAACTCTTCGTATTTTTGAGTGGCCTGTGATCTGAAATAATCGATACCTAATTTAAAATTGACGTTACTGGCTATCGCAAAACGTAAAACTGTCCCGGCACCATATCCAACCGAGAGACTGGTTGACGAAGTATTTCGCTGCAAATAAATCCAATTTAGTTCCGGGTTCTCGTAAGCCAGCTTCTGTTTGGGCAACTGAGTGACATTCATCCCGGCCAATACCTGAAAATCCCAGTAGAACTTATTCAGATTAATGGTATATACCGGTCCGAAAACAATGTTGTTCGACAACCACGAATTAAGTTGCAATGTCAGGTAATCGCGATCATCGCCTGTTACAATAATATTCCGGGCATTCATTCGTTGTTCAAGCATGGTTCCCATTCCGCTGCGGTTGATTGGGTTACTGTAGAGCATTGCGGCCCCTTTTAACGACCAGTTATCGCCCAAAGGATAACTTGCATCGAGCACCAATGAAAAACCCTTCTCAGCAAAGCCTGCTTTCTCATCAAGTGTTTTAATTTCTTTGAAAGAGCCCATTGGCAGTGACGTACCCATCGAGAGCGAAAAAAACCAGTTCTCGGCCTGGCCGAACATATTGAGGGTGCAAACCATTCCAACAAAAAACAAAAATATTTTCTTCATTTTCAACATCTTAAATTGAAATACACTGATAATGCCGCAAAAAAGCGTTGCACAAAGTTGCATTAACTTTTCAGGATAGATGTATATCTGAGGGAAATCGTTGCAAAAAATGGCAAAATCGCCCCTTGAACAATCTTGCCGCTCTCGTGATCGAGTTCCGAACCATACAAGCTATGCGGGATTGAGAATACAACGATAGTCATTAGCGCCGCAACAATAACCCAGACCGGTCGTTTGGCGGTACGGTTTAGCCACCAGGCTGCCAGCCAGCCGACAAATGCAATCAGCGTTTTGTTGTCGGTGAGATCCCAGCCAAAAGGTACCCCCGTCCAGTACTCGTTAAACGCATATTTCTGAACCAAAGGGCCCAATATTAATCCGCCAATAAAAAGAGTCACAAGCGTCATCAGTAACATTCGTTGGTAACGTACTTTAAAAATGGCATACATCGCCGCAACATTGCTGAAAAGCATAGCCAGAAACATGAGCAAAATATGTGGGACAATGACATGTGCAGGAACATCGCCGCGAAAACGGATTACGATGGGAGTTCCATCATTAACATTAATCTGCGCACCGTCCCTTTCCAGTAAAACCTTATATTCCAGCTTACCTGCCATAGGCTGGTTGGGCAATGCTGAAATCAGTTTGTCGCCCTGACGCTTGAGTTCAACGCTGATGAGCGAATCATTGCCTGGATATTTTCTGTATTCCAGAAAACCCGAAACCGTAATATCGGCTATTTCCATCTCAATCGGACAGTCACTCTCACCTGCGTGTGAACGGGGAAATGTAAGATCTATTTTCTGTCTGCCGGTATCAATTTCTGTTTTCAATGGATGTGTTGGTCCTGTCAATCGTTGATAAACAGCCGCTCCAATGGTAAGGGCAATGGCAAAAAGCCAAATCAAAATTTTTTTCATCTTGGTTGTATCGTATCTGTTTCCTTCAAAACTACAAATCGCTGCAAGAGTTTGTTCATTATACTTTTATTGCACTCTTAATTCGATGCTCGAAAATTAACGAATTCCGTACATAATAGATACATTTGAAATGGATTTCACCAAAGACAAAAACCAATGAGAAGGTTCGTTTTCTGCATATCGTTAATATCGTTGTTATTAAGTGGCTTCAACAGTCAGTCACAAACAGTCCGTGAAACATCATCGCCAAAGGTTACCATCGAGAATCAAACCAACAGAGTGAACATACTGGTCGATGGAGAGCTGTTTACCAGCTATATCTGGCCCCGAAATATAATGAAACCGGTTCTCTATCCGGTAATTGCAGCAAATGGTACTGAAATAACACGTGGTTACCCGTTGGCCCCGCGGGCCGGCGAAAGAGTCGATCATCCCCATCATGCAGGAATCTGGTTTAACTATGGCGATGTAAACCGATACGACTTCTGGAACAATTCGGATGCCATTCCAAAGGACAAAAAAGGCGGGTATGGAACTATCGTTCACGATAAAATTGGGAAAATCAAACAAGGAAAAGAGAGCGCTTCATTTCAGGCAACAGCAAGTTGGATAGATGCCAATGGCCTCAAATTGCTGACAGAGCAAACACAATTCATTTTCGAAGTTACTGACCATGTTCGCATTATCGACAGAATCACCACGTTAACTACCGGAAAGGATACTGTTTTTATGAACGATAACAAAGAAGGTTTGATTGCCATCAGAGTAGCCCGCCAGTTTGAACTGCCATCTAAAGAGGAAGCAATACTGACCGACTCGAATGGAAATGCAACAACCGTAAAAGCCATGAACAATGATGGTGTAACAGGTAGCTTTCTCAGCAGCGAAGGGATTAAAGATGAAGCCGTTTGGGGAACTCGTGGCCAGTGGATGGAGTTAAGCGGAAAAATAAATAACGACGACGTTTCGATTGTGTTGTGCGACCACCATAAAAACATCGGGTTTCCCACCTACTGGCACGCGCGGGGCTATGGGCTTTTCGCTGCCAACCCACTCGGATGGAGTGTTTTCACAAAGGGAGAAGAAAAACTGAACTTCAGGATATTGCCACATCAGAGCATAACCTTTCGTTATCGTTTTGTAATTGTTTCCGGACATAAACCCAACCCGAAAACAATCGAAGACTATTATAAAACTTTCAATTTGAAATATTAATTGATAAAAGAAATCGGTTTCAGAATCCCTGTTCGATACCGGATTTTGTTATTTTTACCCGTTACATTTTTACAATTGGGGTTGAAAGCCCTCAACAAACCGGACCATTATATCATATCGATGGTACTCAACTATATTTGGATATCTTTCTTTCTGGTTGCTTTTGTAATTGCCCTGATCAAATTAATCTTTTTGGGCGATGCAGAAGTATTTCCGGCAATGGTACAATCGACTTTCGATATGGCCAAAACCGGTTTCGAAATTTCTATCGGACTGACTGGAGTTCTTACACTTTGGTCGGGGATCATGAAAATTGGGGAAAAAGGGGGAATCGTAAATATCGTTTCACGGTTTATCGGCCCCTTTTTCAACAAACTTTTTCCAGAACTGGGGAAAAGTCATCCGGCCTACGGACCAATGATGATGAATTTTGCGGCCAATATGTTGGGGCTCGACAACGCCGCCACCCCAATGGGGCTACAGGCCATGAAAGAGATGCAGGAAAGCAACCCCAATAAAAGCGTTGCTTCGAATGCCCAAATCATGTTTTTGGTATTAAACGCATCGGGACTAACCATCATTCCCATCTCCATTATGGTTTATCGCGCCCAGTTAGGTGCTGCCGACCCTTCCGATATCTTTATTCCTATTTTGCTGGCCACATTCTGCTCGACCATGACCGGATTGATAACAGTCTCGTTGTTTCAGAAAATCAACCTTTTCGATAAAATTATTCTCGGATATCTGGGAACTGCTACAGTCTTGGTTTCGCTGCTGATATTTTGGATGAGCAGACTGACTCAGGAAGAAATCTCGCTCTTCTCGAAAATATCGAGTAACGTAATCCTTTTTTCAATAATCATTGGCTTTATTTTGCTTGGGATAAGAAAAAAAATCAATGTGTACGAAACCTTTATCGATGGGGCAAAGGAAGGATTCAATACGGCCATAAAAATTATTCCATACCTGGTAGCCATCCTGGTAGCGATTGGCGTATTCCGCGAATCGGGGGCAATGGATTTTTTTATCTTGGGAATAAAATGGAGTTTTGATTCAATGGGAATCAATTCCGATTTCGTTGGAGCGCTTCCCACAGCCTTGATGAAACCCCTTAGCGGCAGCGGTTCCAGAGGAATGATGATTGATGCCATGAAAACATTTGGCGCCGACTCCTTCGTGGGACGACTCTCGTGCATCGTTCAGGGAGCTGCTGACACCACCTTTTTTATCCTGGCACTCTATTTTGGTTCGGTTGGAATTAAAAAGGCCCGCCACGCGCTGGCCAGCGCACTGATTGCTGATTTAGCAGGCTTAATTGCTGCCATATTTATCGCCTATATGTTCTTTCATTGACAACAGCCCGTTGATGTCTGCAAAACTGATAATGCAAACTGTATCATTTCAAGCTCACCACTTTTATCATTCTGATATTTATCGTATCTTTTCAAAACCATTTTGAATGATATACGTTGATTTTAGCAACAATTTATTTTCTGAGTAAATTTTAAAACAATATGTCTATGAAAAGATTTAAACTTGTTTACGTTGCAATTGCAACCCTTTTTGCAGTTACGGCCTGCTCAAAAACCGAATCGTTGATAAACAGTGATAATACGGCACAGCTTAAAAGTGCCGCAATCAACGGCAAATATATTGTTGTATTGAACAACGATGCAACCATTGTATCAGATGCACTGGAAGGCAGAAATGAGAAAGTAAAAGCCAAAGCATTAGGCTTATTGAAGAAATATGAAATAACCGATCCGGTTGAAGAAGTTTATAGTACCGCCCTGCAAGGCTTTACGGTAAAAATGGCTCCGGGACAGGCCAAAAAACTGGAAGCCGATGGACTGATCAAGAGAGTGGAAGCCGACAAAGTAATTTCTCTTTCTCCAATCACGGCCAACGGAAAACCAGCTCCAACACCAGTTGCACAAAGCAAACCATGGGGGATTACTAGAGTCAACGGAGGCATTGATGCTACAGGAAAAGTAGCCTGGATTATTGACTCAGGGATTGATTTAGATCATCCGGATCTTAATGTTGGCCTAAGCCTCTCGAAAACATTTCTGGGAAGTAAAACAACTGCTGACGATCAGAATGGGCATGGCACCCATGTTGCCGGCACAATCGCTGCCAAAAACAATTCGATTGGGGTAATTGGGGTAGCGCCAAATGCCACCGTCATTGCCGTTCGGGTGCTCGACCGAAATGGAAGCGGATCAACATCAGGGGTTATTGCCGGTGTTGATTATGTTGCATCGAAAGCTTCTGCAAACGATGTTGCCAATATGAGCCTGGGCGGAGGGGTTTCAACCACACTTGACGAAGCGGTTGTCAATGCTTCAACAAAATGTAAGTTTGCCCTCGCAGCAGGAAATGAATCAGACGACGCTGACAACCACTCACCTGCCAGGGTAAACGGAAATAACATCTATACTGTATCTGCAATGGATAGTAACAATATTTTCGCCTACTTTTCCAATTATGGCAGCGCAGTTGACTATTGTGAACCTGGCGTGAAAATCTACTCAACCTACAAAGATGGCGGTTATGCAACACTATCCGGAACATCTATGGCCGCCCCTCACTTGACTGGTCTTTTAATATTAGGGACAGTAAAAACAGATGGCCGTGTTACTGGCGACACGGATGGGGCTCCCGACCCAATCGGGGTTCACTGACATCGCATCAAAAAACCAAAAAAGCTCTCTTTCGGGAGCTTTTTTAATGGACAAGCTTCAAATTATCAGGTGAAAGAGTCTGTAAACAATCATTAAATGTAATCATCGACTCACAAAATTTTAAAAAATCGCAATCTGAATCTCATCTTAATGGTACATTTTGTTATAATTGCATTGGATGTGTTTATGTGAATCAGCTTCTCTATTCCATTGTTTATATGCGCTACAGCCAACTTATCGACGAAGTGCTAACTGTCTACGCCGGGTTAGACCAACACCTTACCTCTGTTGCCAAACAGAACGGCTTAAGTTGTCCGCAATTTTGCAGCCGTTGCTGCCTTAAACCCGATATTGAAGCCAGTCCGATTGAGTTTCTGCCATTGGCAGCCTATCTATACAAGACCAACCAGGTGGACGAATTTCTTGCAAAGCTCGACGGGAATGAAGATGGAATTTGTGTCAACTATAATGCTGATGCATCGCAACGAGGAGAATGGGGCTGCCAGAACTACCTATACAGAGGACTAATCTGCAGGCTTTTTGGCTATGGATTTAGACTAAACCGCGAAGGAATACCCGGTTTGGTAACCTGCAAAATTATGAAAGAGAATCTGCCGGCGGCCATTGCCAAAGCGAACCAATATGCAGAAGCCAGACCCGACGAAGTTCCGCTTTTTCGCAACTATTTTATGCAACTCTATGCCATCGACCCCGAGATGGCTGTTGAACAACTCCCGATCAACGATGCCATTAGGGTCGCCATTGAAAAACTCTTTTTCTATTTTGTGGAGAGGGACGAAAATCAGGATGCTGAAACCGATGAAAGAAAATAAGGCTATTCATCAGCATTGGCACTTAATTCCCAGTTGACCGAACAATTTTCTCTGGCATAAGCCATTATGCGCCTTGCGTGAAAATTGTCTTCCCCATTCAACTTTTGAAAAAGTTCCTCGACAACCGAGGCCGATTTACCGCCCATCATTCTTTGGTAATGAATCTCCCCTGCCGATGTTTCGAGCTCCACCATTAACCTGAAAATATCTTCACGTGGTGGCGGATTCGTCCGTATCGACTGAATCTTCTGCTCAATAAAACGATTCGACTGGCTTAGTAACTCCGAATATTGGCCTACAGTCCCGAACGGAACAATGCGCTCAGAAAGAAAATTATCGTTGACCGATTTGATTAATGCGGCATGATGAACCTCCTCGCTTGACAATGTCGACCAAAACGCTGCATCCTGAGGATAAACAACCGACAATAACCGATAGAAATCTGACATATTCAATTCTAATCGGATCGATTCATCCAAAAATCTGGCAAGGGTCTCGTTCATCATCGCATTTTTAAGATGGATTAACTCGGGTATGCCTGGCAATTTGATGATAAAAAGCTTTGGCCATTGTTTCGCCCCTGAATTTTGCCCTTTCGGCAATTGCCCCTTCAAAATAGAGATCGACCGTCCCTTTCCAAATATTCAGCCAATAATCAAAATGGACCCTGGTTAGCCCCATCTGAAAATGCATCGGCACAGGATCGCCAAAATAATCGGGACGGCGGAGCAAAACGGTATGCCAAAACCGATAGAGCTTCTTGTGGTGCATCTCCCAACGACCGCGAAGCCGCGATTCAAAAATGGGCCCGAGAAACGAATCTTGCTGCACCTTTTCATAAAATTTGTCCACCAGAAGCTGTATATCTTTCAGGTTTTCGATATCTTTTTTCATCTCAAATGGATTGTATGGCAATCTTAGTCAATTTTTACAAAAGTCACGCTACCGTGGTTGCAGATTGCCTGATTAAAATGCAGCGGCTGATATCGAGCCACAGTTCCGTAAAAGTAAATCCCGGCATGGATAACAGAGACTGATACATTTGAATGACGGGCAAAACGAACAGTAATTAAAGATTTCCTCCGGACGAATATCCATTTCTGGACACCTTTTCCCACAACAAATCATCGTTTGTAAGTGGTGGACGTTCTGCGGCCTTGTATCCGATACCCACAACCGACAATACTTCCAGATGGGACGGTATATTAAAATGGTCACGAATAAATTCGTCTGAGGTAATATCATCGTTGTAATAGCGCCGGTGAATCTGGACCCAACACGACCCCAGCCCTATCTCTTCGGCTTCAAGTTGGATGATAATGGTGGCAATAGAGCAATCCTCAATCCAGACATCGCTTTTGGTTTTATCGCCAGCCACAATGACAGCCAAAGGAGCATGTTTCAACAGGGCTGCACCATGAGGCTTGGCCTCCGAAAGCAGATGCAGCAGTTGTGGCGAATCGACCACAATAAACTCCCAGGGGCGGCTGTTTTTCGATGTGGGTGAAAGCAAAGCCGCCGTAAGCAACTTTTTAACCTTTTCCCCCTCAACTGGTTTATCTTCAAACTTACGGGTGCTTCTGCGGTTGTAAAGGATTTCAAGCATAATCAGATTCGTTCAGTGGTTTTGGCAAATATATAAAGTAGGCAGCTTTTAATCAACAAGAAAGCCATCCTTTTCAGAATGGCTTCCATTTTTTTGTCCGCATTAAAGTCTGGTCAGCTCTTATTGTAACAAGTACTTGTAATTTTCATTCAGCAAATCGGGCAAAAAGCCTGCAATCAGGTTCAATGCAGTTTCGTTATCAATCTGCTCAACAGTGATAATGCGCTGCTGGGCAATCTTCTCCGAGTTCATTACATTGTTTAGGATTTGTGCCGGAACTTCAGATTGGCTGCCCTTAACATAGCGGGCACCAAACCCTTTTTTGCTTAACACATAGCTCACTTCGACAAACTGGCCTTTTACCACAAATTCTTTCTCTCCGTTTTTCTCGTTCAAAACAATACTCACCTTGTTTCCGGTTTCCGAATACTGAAGGTTCCATGTTTTGGTCATCGCACTGTTGTTTGCCTGATCAACAGCTTTAATGGTGTAGGTTTCAAAATTAAAGTTGACAGCTGATGATGATACTGGCATTGCGGCAATAAAAAAGAGGGCAACAAAACTAATTTGGATGGCAGATTTCAATATTGTTTTCATAACAGTTTAATTATTGATTTTACTTACGTTTTGTAATTGACACTGCAAAGTAAAGTCAATATTTCAACTTCAGCAACTATTTAAGCCTAAAGCACAGCGAGGGGCATAAACACCATAAAACACTTTATAATTAAGGATTAGATAAAACAGAGAGTTCAAAAACAGAATGACATTTAAATAAAGAAAAAGCAATTTAAAACCAAACGAACTTACGATTTGAAAGTTATATGTTTTACAACATATTCACAAATCAAGCAAAATTAAAAATCTAAAAAACAACCGTTTAGAATAAAAC
>CAYOJD010000084.1:0-14788 GCA_964404205.1 uncultured Prolixibacteraceae bacterium | reverse complement strand
GCCGCCCGTTTAAACCAGAGCCCCGTTCCCGGATAAGGAGCGGGGCTCGTTTGTTTTCAATACTCCGGTGAACAAAGCTACTCTAACACCTAATTTTAGTATTTCATTTTTTTGATAAATAGTAAAATGAATTAATTTCGGCACAATTTTGAAACCCATCAAAATATAATTCGAATGAAAGGAATTTTAAATATTTTACTTTCTTTTTCGCTATTTGCATTTTTCTCGTGCAATAAATCAACCATTAATAATGGCGAAATATATTCAAAAGAGTATAAGAAAGAGATTTTTGAGTCTCGTAAAGATTTGTCGCTCCATATTTTGAGTAACGAGGTTCCTGGAATGTCGCTGGCTGTGGCTGTCGATAATGAAATCGTCTGGTCGGAAGGTTTAGGTTTGGCAAGTATCGAACTTGATGTACCGACTACTCCCGAAACGAAGTTTAGAATCGGCGGGGTTACCAAAATGTTTACAGCTGCCGTGTTTGCTAAACTTGCCGAAGAAGGTAAAATTGATCCGGAAAAGAGTGTTAGGGATTATTTGCCCGAACTTCCGGTCGACAAACAGCCGATTAAACTGATTCATTTGGCCCAAAATACGGCAGGCTTTCGACAGCCCGAACCGCAGGAGCTTCGGTACACTCAATTTGCCAATTTGCAGAAAGGCATCTCTACGTTTACCGATGACACACTTCTGTTTGCACCCGGCGAATACTGTTTTGAATCGGATTTGGGCTACGATTTGCTTGGTGCAGCCATCGAAAGGGCTACCAACCACCCTTTTTCAAAGGTTTTGTCTGAGATCCTTACTGATACGCTTCATTTAAAATCAACGGTGTGCGACGATCCCATGCTGATTATCCCCAATCGGAGCGATTGTTTCGAACGAAGTATTATTGCCCGGCCGTTTATGGCTTCAACTTTTGATAACCGCCAACATGTTTCGTCTACCGGACTATTGTCGTCAGCCGCCGACATTGTTCTTTTAATGAACGAATATCTCACTCCGAAATATTTCAAACCCGAAACGATTCAGAAAATCATTACTCCTGTAAAATTGAATAATGGGACAACGGTTGGCAGTGGAATGGGCATAAGCCTGATTAAGGACAATATGGGAAATATCCTTTACATCGCGAATGGTTCGACTGTTGGCGGAAGTGCAACTGTTTTTGTAAATCCTGAATATAAACTTGTTATTGCTTTGATAACCAATATTAGCGATGAACAGAATGGCTTGCCCATATTGAAAGTGGCCGAAACTTTCCTGCGCAAAATAGCTCCTGAAAGGTTTAAATCCAAACCTGAAAATTAAGATTCTGTAACGAAGCAATAGCTATTCTACAGATGCAATTTTTTCAAGCAGCACGACATTCTCGACATGGTGGGTATGCGGAAACATGTCGACGGGCTGTACTTTGACTACACTGTATTTTTCGCTTAGCAAATTGATATCGCGGGCTTGCGTGGCCGGATTGCAGCTGACATAGACAATTCGTTCGGGGCTGGCGAATAGAATCGCTTTTATTACATCATCGTGCATGCCGGCCCTTGGCGGGTCGGTAATAATCACATCCGGACGGCCATATTGAATGATAAAATTGTCATTCAGAATATCTTTCATATCGCCGGCAAAAAACAGGGTATTGGCAATCCGATTTACTTCAGCGTTAATTCGAGCATCTTCAATGGCTTCGGGAACATATTCTATCCCAATTACCTGACGGGCCTGGCGTGCGACGAAGTTGGCAATGGTTCCGGTTCCGGTGTAAAGGTCGTAAACCAACTCTTTCCCGGTTAACCCGGCGAAGTTGCGGGCTATTTTGTACAGTTCGAATGCTTGTTCCGAATTGGTCTGGTAAAACGATTTAGGCCCAATCCTGAATTGCAATCCCTCCATCTCTTCGTTGATATAGCCGCGACCTTTGTAGCAAATTACCTCCTGATCGGTAATGGTATCATTCGCTTTTTCATTGATAATATAGAGCAATGATGTGATTTCTGGAAATTGTCCGGCCACAAAATTGAGCAACGCTTCACGTTCTTCAGTTTTTTCTTCGTGAAAAATGACGATCAACATCACTTCGCCGATAGTTGTGGTGCGAATGATAATGTTTCGCAGGAAACCCTCTTTGTTGCGGAGATCGAAAAACGACAGTTGGTTAACCAATGCATAATTGCGAATGGCATTCCGAATGGCGTTCGACGGTTCAGGCTGTAACCAGCATTTATTGATATCGAGTACTTTATCGAACATGCCCGGAATATGGAATCCCAAAACATTCAAGTCGTTGAAAGTCTGTTTCGATTTAATCTCTTCGTCGGTCAACCAACGTTTGTTCGAGAAGGTAAACTCCAGTTTATTCCGGTAAAATGTTGTTTTCTCAGAACCTTTTATCGGGGTAACATCGGTTA
The DNA here is from genome assembly GCA_964404205.1 of uncultured Prolixibacteraceae bacterium. GTDB lineage: Bacteria > Bacteroidota > Bacteroidia > Bacteroidales > Prolixibacteraceae > CAZWBR01. The sequence goes on along the minus strand of CAYOJD010000084.1, from coordinate 12,374 downwards.
CTTTTACCCGCCCGATGCGGAAAAGCTGGTCGGTAACCTGTTTCTGTTTGTAAAAAAGCTGTTTGTCGTAGGGGAGATACTGCCATTTGCAGCCTCCGCATACCTCGAAATGTTCGCAGAAAGCAGCAATTCGGTCGGGCGAAAGTTGTTTGATCCCGACCACACGCCCTTCCATATATTTTTCTTTCTTTTTGGTAACCTGAATATCAACAATATCACCAGGAATAACATGGGTGGTAAAAACCACAAACCCATCAATTTTGGCAATGGCTTTGCCTTCGGCACCTGCATCGATTATTTCAACGTTTTCCAACAAGGGAAGTTGTTTTTTCCTTCTGCTCAAAGCGGTCAATTTTAATTTCCTGCAAAGATATAAAATTACCATCTCCAGCGGTTATTTTCGATTGACGGCATTGCGGTTTAGATATCGATGATTGCCTGTCGACTTTTGTTGAACGGCCATTGCCACCGGAAATATGCTATCTTTGCACCGTTTATCGGTAAGTTTTTCAGTAATGATTTCAGTAGAAGAGTTATATGTTGAATTTGGTGGCTTTGAGTTATTCAAACAGGTCAGTTTTATTGTTAATCCACGCGACAGGATTGGCCTCGCCGGAAGGAATGGCGCCGGGAAGTCGACACTTCTGAAAATATTTGCCGGATTGCAGCAACCTACCGCGGGGCGTGTCGTGGTGCCCCGCGATGTCAAGATAGGCTATCTTCCGCAGCACATGGAAACTACCGATTCGCGTACGGTAATGGAAGAGGCTGTTTCGGCATTTGCCGAGATTCGTGATATAGAAAGCAGAATCGAGTTGCTAAGCAGCCAACTGGCTTCGCGCGACGACTATGATTCGACCGATTACCACCACATTATCGATGAACTGCATGTGGCTAACGAACGGTTTCAACTGCTGGGCGGGGCCAATTTTCATGCCGATATCGAACAAACGCTGATTGGATTGGGATTTGAACGCGAAGATTTCAACCGGCACACCTCTGAATTTTCTGGCGGATGGCGCATGCGTATCGAATTAGCCAAAATCCTGTTACAAAAACCTAATGTCTTCCTGCTCGACGAGCCTACCAATCATCTCGACATTGAGTCGATTCAATGGCTCGAAAGCTTTTTGAAAGATTACCCGGGAGCTGTTGTGCTGGTTTCGCACGACAGGGCTTTTTTAGATAACGTTACCACCCGCACAGCCGAACTCAGTTTGGGCAAATTGTACGATTATAAAGTCAATTACACAAAATATCTCGAATTGCGCAAAGAGCGTCGCGAACAGCAGATTGCTGCTTTCCGCAACCAGCAAAAGATGATTCAGGATACCGAAGATTTTATTGAACGGTTTCGCTACAAAGCGACCAAATCGGTACAAGTGCAATCGCGTATCAAACAGCTCGATAAGATTGATCGGATTGAGGTCGATGAGGAAGATACCCGATCACTAAATATAAAGTTTCCGCCATCGCCCCGTTCGGGAACGGTGGTTTTTAAAGCCGCAGGCTGTTCAAAAGCTTATGGCAATCATTTGGTGCTTAACGAAGTCGACTTGTCGATTGAGCGGGGCAGTAAAATTGCATTTGTTGGAAAAAACGGCGAAGGCAAAACCACCATGGCCCGTATTATTATGCAGGAACTCGATTCTACCGGCGAGCAGAAACTGGGCCATAATGTGAAGATTGGCTATTTCGCACAGAATCAGGCTTCACTGCTCGATGGCGAACTGACTGCGCTCGATACAATCGACAAGATAGCCGTAGGCGATATCCGTACTAAAATACGCGACATACTTGGTGCGTTTATGTTCTCGGGCGAAGATGTTGACAAAAAGGTTAAAGTGCTTTCAGGCGGCGAACGTTCGCGGTTGGCGATGATTCGGTTACTGCTCGAACCAGTCAACTTTTTGGTACTCGACGAGCCGACGAACCACCTCGATATCCATTCGAAAGAGATTCTGAAACAGGCCTTAATGGATTTCGACGGAACGTTGCTGATTGTGTCGCACGACCGCGAATTTCTGGATGGTCTGGTCAATGTTGTGTATGAATTTCGAAATAAAAAGATAAAACAACATCTGGGAGGTATTTACGACTTCCTTCAAACCCGGAAACTGGAATCGCTGCGCGCACTTGAACAGCAAAATCCTGTGAAGAAAGAGAAAAAGGAGGTGGTTAAAGAGGCCGATACCGTCAGTTTCGAAGAGCGTAAAGAGATTAACCGTTCAATCAGTCGCCTTGAAAAACAGATAGCCGAAATAGAGGTCCGTATTGCCCAACTCGAAAAGGATATAGCCTCGACCGACCAATTTATGGCCGAACATCCCGAAAAGGTCGATGCAGCCCTTTTTACCCGTTACGAAGAGGTGAAGAAAGAACTTGATCGCGAATTGCACAATTGGGAAAAACTGCAATACGAGTTGGAAATCTGGAACGAAAAGAAAACCTGGTAAAAAATAGAATATGGAAAAGAGCGAATTTGTATTTGGAATCCGAGCCACCATCGAGGCCATTAACTCAGGCAAGGAGATAGACAGGATTCTGGTGAAAAAAGGACTGCAAGGCGAAACCTACCAGGAACTTTCGGTGTTGATACGCCGTTACCAGATTCCGGTTCAGTTTGTCCCGGTAGAGCGTATCGACCGTGTGACCCGCAAAAACCACCAGGGCGTTGTGGCCTTTGTGTCGGCAATAAGCTACTACAATATCGAGAATATCGTTCCGCAACTGTATGAAGAGGGAGGTAATCCGCTTATTCTGGTTTTAGATCAGGTTTCGGATGTGCGCAATTTTGGGGCAATAGCCCGTACCGCCGAAGTGGCCGGTGTCGATGCCATTGTGATTCCCGAAAAAGGAGCTGCTCAAATCAATGCCGACGCCATTAAAACCTCGGCCGGGGCGCTGCACACCGTGAGGGTATGCCGGTCGAAAAATCTGGCCGCAACGGTAAAATTCTTGAAAAATAGTGGTTTGCGAATTGTGGCTGCAACCGAGAAAGGGAAGGAGTTGCATTTTCAAACCAACATGAAAGATCCGCTGGCTATTATTATGGGTGCCGAGGATCGGGGAATCGAGGCTGAACTGCTTAAAATGGCCGACGACTGGACACGTATCCCGCAATTCGGGCAGATTGGTTCGCTGAATGTTTCGGTTGCTGCCGGTGTGCTAATTTACGAGGCAATTCGCCAGCGTCAATCATCGGCTACATAATTGGTACTTCGCGACGGAAAGTTTCTTCCAGCGAAATAAAGGTCTCGCCTGCGATTTTCTGCATTTTTTCGCTCAGGATCTGTTTCAGGTGTTCGTTGTCGCGGGCATAAACCTTGGCGAAAATGGCATATTGCCCAGTGGTGTAGTGACATTCAACAATCTCGTGGATCTTCTTTAACTCCTCGGCCACCTCGTGGTAGAGGCTTCCTTTTTCTAAAAAAATACCAATATAGGTACAAGTGCGATAGTCAATCTTCTTCGGATCGATATAATAGCCCGAGCCTACAATTACACCCATTTCAATCATTCGGTTGACCCGCTGGTGTACGGCTGCCCTGCTGATTCCGCACTCCTGCGCAACATCCTTAAAGGGTGTACGGGCATTCTTGGTGATGATATCAAGTATTTTGAGATCTGTTTCGTCGAGTTGATTCCGCATTGTCATAATCGATGCAATAATCGTTGATGAATGTTTGTTGATTTGGCTAAAAATAAGCAAAAAATCAGATATCGTAACAAAAATGATGCAATAACCAATCGTTAGAGGTGATTACTTTCTATAACTGCAGTAACATAGCGATACATATGCGTCACTTGTATCATTTTCGAGGTTAGCTAAATCAAGTCATTTTATATAATTTTAATGCAACCATAAGCTAATGATTTTAATTTTTGCTTTATATGATATGAAAAAAAAGGCCGTTCTGAAAAAGAACGGCCTTCGATATTGTAATCGATATCTTTATTTAATCGAACCTTGCTGGTAAGGTTTCTGTTTGAAGAAGCGCATCAGGAACGATTTTGAATCTTTATCTTGTTCGGCTTTAATGATTTGATCGGCAATGGACGATCTTTTCATCAGTTCCATCGGGTCGATAATTTTATCGGTAACCACCGAGTCGGTTTTGGGTGCCCAGAAATTGAGGCTGCTTAACAGTCGGTCGTAAACCTCTTTGTGCTGGCTTAACAACCACTCGTAAACTCCCTGGTCGGAATATACTTTGTGGATATCGTGTCCCTGGCCTTTCAATACCGAAAATTTAGGTCTTCCTCCCTGTTCCTGCATCGCGCTGACCATCTGTTCCGAACGTTTAACATTGACCAAACGGTCTTTGTCGCCATGGAAAACCCAGGTAGGCAAATCCTTCATCGATTCTGCCATATCGGGGCGTCCGCCACCGCAAAGGGGCATAATTGCTGCAATATAATCGGGATAACGCGATGCCAAATCCCATGTTCCGAAACCTCCAAGACTCATACCGGTAAGGTAGACTCTGGAAGCATCGATATGATATTTGTCTTTCATCTCGTTGTAGAACGATTCGAACCAGTTGCCGGTTGTCCAGTTTCTATTCGAAGGGCATTGGGGCGAAATCACAATCGCATCGACCTGCATCCCCCGATCGAGATAAAATGGCGGGCCATATTTTTTTAACCTGTCAAGATTGTTCCCTTTGCAGGAACTGCCATGCAAATAGATGATTACCGGCCACTCTTTTCGGGAGGTCTGGTCGTAACCTTCTGGAAGGTAAACCAAATAGGGATATGTTTTTGATTTCTCGGCTTTTTGTGCCGGATTGTTTCCGTAGGCTTTTGCAAAGATAGAAAGGGTTAACCCTATGATAACTGTTAATACAAAAATCCTCATATATTATTCCTTTTTCTTTGTAGAGTTCGACAAAAATAGTTTAAAATTTGAAAACGAGAGCGTCGTAACACTTTTTAACACTATTGATTCATCAACAAATAGACTGCCGCACCCGAAAAATAGCCGATAAAAGCCAGCCAGGAAATGCGTTTCAGATACCAGCCAAAAGTGATCCGTTCCATCCCCATAGCTGCAATTCCGGCTGCAGAACCAATAATCAATATCGAACCGCCGGTCCCGGCACAATAGGCCAGAAAGGTCCAAAAATCGCCATCAACGGCAAAATTGGCCAGATACCCGGTGGCTTCAACAGGGGCAACGGGATACATTCCCATCGCGCCGGCCACCAACGGCACGTTATCGACAATTGAAGATAAAAGTCCGATTACGACATTGATTCCGTAAACGTTCCCAATATGGTTATCCATCACCGAAGCCATAATGTTGAGTTGTCCGGCTGACGAAAGACTGGCTACCGCAGTCAATATTCCGGCAAAAAAGAGAATGGTGGGCGAGTCGAGTGTACGGACAATATTGGCGACATTCAAATGTTCACGCCCCTTCATCGGACGAAGATGCAGTAAAATGTCGGCCACCAGCCATATTACCCCAAATCCGAGCAGAATGCCAAGATAGGGCGGCAGGTGAGTTTTCATTTTAAAGAGCGGAACAAACAACAACGCTGCAACGCCTAATGTCAGAATGATAATCCGTTCCTTTTTTGTAGTATGCACAAAGTTGGCTTCTTCGTGTTGCATGGATTCGGTTTCGCCTTTAACCAGAAACGACGCAACGATTAGCGGAACCAACAGGTTGATTAAGCTAGGCAGAAAGAGCGACAGAATAATTTTGTTGGTACTAATCTGGCCGCCAATCCATAGCATAATGGTGGTAACATCGCCAATTGGCGACCAGGCCCCGCCGGCATTGGCTGCAATAATGATTAAGCCGACAAATGTCCACCTGGTTTTTTCGTTGGCCACCAGTTTTCGCGAAAGCGTGACCATCACTATCGTTGTGGTGAGGTTGTCGAGTACGGCTGACATGAAGAAAGCCATTATACTCATTATCCAGAGTAGTTTGACTTGCTTGTGGGTTTTAATTTTATCGGTAACCAATCCAAAACCTTCGAACCGGTCGATTACCTCTACTACACCCATTGCCCCCATCAGGAAGAGAATGATGGATGCAATCTCGGATAGATGTTCCATGAATTCATGATGGGCTATAAAATGGATAACCGTATCGAAAGATGGCTCACCGGTAAGGCCGGCGGCTATTTCATTCCATTGTGCATTATATCCTTTTGCCAGGATATTGGCACCGTCGACAGCATACAACGCCCACATTAACCCTGCAATAATCAGTGCGGTAGCGGCCTTGTTGATGTTGATTTTATGCTCGAGGGCAATTAGCACATACCCGATGAGGAAAATGATTGTCATCGCTACGAACATAACGCAATGTTTTAAATGGTTGTTAAATCAATTTGTAATCATGCAATAATGCCGTCATTTCGTCACGGGTCTCTTGTGCTGCCAACCCTGCCTTTTCAGCGAAGTCGGTTTCGGAAGATGCATAAATAATGGCCCTCGATGAGTTGACCAACAGGCCGCACTGGCTGTTCATCCCGTAGCGGGCAACCTCCTGAAGGCTGCCACCCTGAGCCCCTACGCCGGGGACGAGCAAGACGTGGTTCGGCACAATCTTCCTGATTCCGGAAAGTTCTTCAGCCTTGGTTGCCCCAACTACATACATCATATTTTCGTCGGTACCCCAGTTTTGCGATTGTTTCAGTACCTTCTCGAAAAGTTTCTCCCCACTTACCTTGTCTTGCATAAACTGGAAGTCGAACGCCCCTTTATTGGAGGTGAGCGCCAACAGAATGACCCATTTCTCTGGATAACCCAGAAACGGTTTAACCGAATCTTCGCCCATATACGGAGCTACAGTCACCGAGTCGAAATCCAGATTTTCGAAGAAGGCACGGGCATACATCGACGATGTATTGCCAATATCGCCCCGCTTGGCATCGGCAATCAAAAAGATATCGGGATGTTTTTCACGGATATAGTGAACCGTTTTTTCCAGACTGCTCCATCCCTGTAATCCATTCGACTCGTAGAACGCCAGATTGGGTTTGTATGCCACTGTGTATTCGGCTGTAGCATCAATAATCCCTTTGTTGAACGAGAAAACCGGATCACTGGTATCCAACAGATGGACAGGTATCTTTTTAATATCAGAATCCAATCCGACACAAAGAAAAGAACCTTTCTTTTTGATGTTTTCGAAGAGTTGTGCTTTGTTCATCGTGGTTGTTTTTTGAATATATTTTGGTTCAATCGTATTACAGTTCAGTCTCTTTCAGTCGTTCAGCATTTTCTTCAACGCGAAGTTTATCAATTACTTCACCAATCTCACCATCCATAATGGTTGCGAGGTTGTACAGGGTCAAGCCGATACGGTGATCGGTTAGCCGTCCCTGAGGGAAGTTGTAGGTACGGATTTTGGCTGAACGGTCGCCGGTCGATACCATCGTTTTACGTTTCGATGAAATCTCATCGAGATATTTCTGGTACTCCATATTGTAGATACGTGTCCGGAGTTCGGTCATAGCCTTGGCCAAATTCTTCAATTGCGATTTTTCATCCTGACAGGTTACCACAATTCCGGTGGGCATGTGGGTTAAACGGATAGCCGAGTAAGTGGTGTTTACACTCTGTCCGCCCGGGCCCGACGAGCAATAGGTATCTTTTCGGATATCGCTTTCTCTCAAGTCAACATCAAACTCTTCGGCTTCGGGGAGAACGGCAACTGTTGCTGCCGATGTATGAACCCTTCCCTGCGTTTCGGTTTGTGGTACACGCTGTACCCGATGAACGCCCGATTCGTATTTCAGGATGCCGTAAACATTTTCGCCGGTAACTTTGGCGACAATCTCTTTGTAGCCGCCCGAAGTGCCTTCGGTATAACTGGTCACTTCGAGGCGCCAACTCATCTTATCGCAAAATTTTGAATACATACGGAAAAGGTCTCCGGCAAAGATAGCGGCTTCGTCGCCACCGGTACCGCCACGAATCTCGAGAATCGCGTTCTTGCTGTCTTCAGGGTCGGCCGGAACCAGCAACATCTTAATCTCTTCCTCAAAAGCATTGACCTTTTGTTCGCTCTCTTCCAACTCATCGCGGGCGATTTCGCGCATCTCCTCATCGTTTTCGTTTTCGAGAATCTCCCGTGCTTCGGCAATGTTTTTCAACAGATTGCTGTAACGTGTAAACGATTGTACCAGTGCGTCGAGTTGCTTGTATTCCTGATTGAGCTTCACATAGCGCTTCATATCCGACATCACGCCCGGATCGGTAATTTGCTGCGAAACCTCTTCGAACCTGATTTGGATTCCTTCGAATTTATTTAATAATGAATGATCTGACATTGATTTGTACGTTATATACGATGAATGAAAAATTGCTGATAGAAAAGGAAAACGCCCCTTGATCAAGATGCCAACCCTAAAATTGGGTTATTCTTTATCCTGAAAAGGAGCGTGACAAGCTAATATTCGAAAATACCGTTCTCGGAATGGATGGTAACTTTGCGGCCATCAAAAGGCTCGACATGGCCAATAATTTTGGCCTCGAGATTAAAATATTGTGCAATGGCAATAACCGATTCTGCAGTGGCTGCATCGGTATAAATTTCGAACCGGTGCCCCATGTTGAACACTTTGTACATCTCGTGCCACGAAGTGCCGCTCTGTTCGTGAATCAGTTTGAAAAGCGGCGGAATATCGAACATGTTATCCTTCACAATATGAACATTATCGACAAAGTGGAGCACTTTGGTTTGCGCGCCTCCCGAACAATGTATCATTCCGTCAATTTTATCGCGGAACTGCTCTACCACCTTGCGAACCACCGGAGCATAAGTACGGGTAGGCGAGAGGACCAGTTGTCCGGCATCAACATCCAATCCGGTAATTTTGTCTGTCAGTTTTTTTTGTCCTGAATAGACCAGATCGTCCGGAACCGATGGATCGTAACTTTCGGGATATTTCTGAGCCAGATATTTGGCAAACACATCGTGACGGGCTGAGGTAAGTCCATTGCTTCCCATTCCACCGTTGTAAGCTGTTTCGTAAGTGGTTTGTCCCGAAGAGGAGAGCCCGACGATTACATTTCCGGCTTTGATTTGGTCGGCCGAGATGACTTCTGAGCGTTTCATCCGGCAGGTTACCGTCGAGTCGACAATGATGGTGCGTACCAGATCCCCCACATCGGCAGTTTCGCCACCGGTAGGATAAATTTCGATACCCAATTGGCGCAACTCGTTGCAAAGTTCTTCCGTTCCATTGATAATGGCTGAAATCACTTCGCCCGGAACCCTGTTTTTATTTCGTCCGATGGTAGATGAAAGTAAGATTTTATCGGTTGCCCCCACGCAGAGCAGGTCGTCGAGGTTCATGATTACGGCATCCTGGGCAATTCCTTTCCAAACCGAAAGGTCGCCGGTCTCTTTCCAATACATATATGCCAGCGACGATTTGGTGCCGGCCCCATCGGCATGCATAATGTTGCAATAGTCAGGGTCGCCGCCCAGAATATCGGGGACAATCTTGCAGAAAGCCTTTGGGTATAAGCCTTTATCGATGTTTTTGATGGCATTGTGCACATCTTCTTTCGATGCTGAAACTCCCCGTTGGTTGTATCTGTTGTTTTTGTCCATTCCTTTTTTCGATAATTTTAACCTTGCCGATCTGCCCGTCAGTATACGATTCGTATGCAGGCAGCGCAAAAGTAATAAGATTTTGGCAATTTTAAGCTTCGGCCAAAGAGCGATGTGCCTGTGGAGACGATCTCATTTTTTTCTACCTTGCAGCCCAAAACAATAGTCAAATGAAAATTAGCAAACGTTTGTTTCTGATATTGGCAATCGGTGCGTTGCCTCTATACCTGATGGCCCAGGTGCCTGCTAAAAGCAAGGCATGGGAGCCGTTGCTCTTTTTGATTGGTGAGTGGAGGGGCGAAGGAATAGCTGACAGTACCAGTGGAGAATATACCCGTTCGTATCAGTTTGTGTTGGGAAACCGTTTCATTGAGGTTAAAAACCGTTCGGTATTTCCACCATCGGCCCAAAATAGCCAGGGTGAAATTCACGAAGATCATGGATTTCTCAGTTACGATAAAAGCGACAAGAAATTTATAATGAGACAATTTCATATCGAAGGCTTTGTCAATCAATATCGTCTCGATTCTATCTCGCCCGATGGACTCAAGATTGTTTTTATCACCGAAGCCATCGAAAACATTCCGGCCGGATGGAAAGCCAAAGAGAGCTATGAGGTGATAAGCAATGATGAATTTATCGAAACCTTCGAACTGGCAGCCCCGGGCAAAGCTTTTGAGGTTTATTCGAAAGTAAGGCTCAAGAGGGTCGTCCCGCAACAATAACTCTTACTGTTCGAATTTCTCTTTATAATCCGAAGTAATCACTTTAAATTCGGTGCGACGGTTGATTTGATGGCATATCTCACGTTGGCTTTCGTCGCGCATCGATTCGATAAAGTTGCAAGTCAACTCCTGTCCGGCTTTCAGAAAGGCATATTCTTTGGCCAACTGTTTGGTTACGGTTTTGGGTGCCGTTTCACCATATCCTTTGGCAACCAGACGGGCAGGCTGTATTCCCTTGGCAATCAAATAATCGACTACCGATTGAGCCCTTTTCTGCGAAAGTGCCGAATTGTCGGCATCGTTACCCCTGCAGTCGGTGTGGGCCATCAGCTCGATCACTATGGTTGGGTTCTCTTTCAGCAGACCTGCAAGGCTGTCGAGTGCGGCCATTGAGTTGGCAAGCAAATCCCATTTCCCAAACTCGTAGTAAATATTGTCGACATTAACAGGCATATCCACAGGGGTAAGGTCGAGACGGAACTGATAGGATTTGCCATCTTCGAGGCCAAGGGTCGATGCCGTAGCCTTGGCATTGAGGTATCCTTTTTTGTAGGCAGCGACCACATATTCGACTTCCGGTTTCAGGTTGAAGCGGAATTTACCATTTTCGGCTGCTAACCTTAGCATGGTTCCATCGGAACCGATAAGCCTGACAGAAGCACCGTTAATACGGGCCCCACTTTCCTTGTCAAATATATCGCCTTCCATTTCGTAAACCTTCGGAGGCAGCATAAAGGTGTAGATATCGTCTTTCGAACTGCCTTCGCGGTTGCTGGTGAAAAGCCCTTTCTCTTCGCCGGGATAAAAGCTAATGGCAAAATCGTCGCCTGGAGAGTTGACCGGAGCCATCATATTCTCTACCATCCACTGGCCGGTTTCGTTTTTTGTTGCTTTAAAAATATCGAAACCTCCAATTCCGGGATGGGCATTCGATGCAAAATAGAGTTCACCGTTTTCACGGATAAAGGGAAACATCTCGTCGCCCGTGGTATTCACCTCGGCTCCCATATTTTCTGGATTACCCCATTTGCCGCCCTCCTGGCTTACTTTCCAGATGTCTTTTCCGCCTAAACCGCCTACACGGTCCGACACAAAATAGAGGGTTTTACCATCAGTCGATATGGAAGGATGGGCCATCATTATGGAATCGTTGCTGATTTCGAGCCGCTCGACATTGCCCCAAACTCCGGCTACCTGAGTTGCCATATAAATCTCGGCGCTCATCTCCTGCATTTTGTCGTAGCGGCAACGGGTAAAATACATGGTCGTTCCCCGTGCATCGAGGCTGGTTACCCCGTCGTCCTCCAGTGTATTAATGGCCATCAGTTCGTCGAGTTTCTTAGGTTTATCCCATTTCGCTTTCTGAAGGTTATAGGTGGCTTTAAATATATCGGTGTAATATTCGCCGGTGATAGGGCTCTTTTTCTTCCCTGTTGCCCCGTCGCGTGCCGAGGTAAAAATGATTTCGTTTTCAACAACGCCCACATAAGTAGCGGCAAAATCGCCCCATCGCGAGTTGATTCCTTTCAGGTTCTCGACCTTATACCGGGAGGGGTGCTTCGACCATTCGGTGGCTACCCTGCACGATGCGATTCCGTTTAGCGCCCTTTTGTCACCGGGAACAGAGTCAAGATAGATTTCGTATTGTGTAATGGCATCCTTATAATTGCCATTGGCTTTCAGTACATCGGCATAATGGAGATAGGTGACGGCCCCGCCCATATTGCGGTTCAGCGAACTGCGGTAGTAGTTTTCGGCCGAACGGTACTGTCCGATGGCATAATAGGCTTCGGCTATCTTAAATTGAATGGTGGCACGCCGGTTCCGGTCTTTGGTTTCGCGGAAAGCTTTACGGTAAGCCTCAATACTCTTGCTGTATTCGCCAATATTATAGGTTCGCATGGCTGCATTGTATCGTTGGTTGACCGAACACGACTGGATAAGCAGCAATAGCGCTATTGCCAAAAACAACGAACCGCCTCTTCTCCAAACTTTGCTGAAACATTTCCGCTCAGGCTTTGCCATTGATTCAAATATCATTTATTGTTGCTTCCCTACAAATA
>CAYOJD010000083.1:0-14969 GCA_964404205.1 uncultured Prolixibacteraceae bacterium | reverse complement strand
ATCAACAAAATGTTGATAAGTTTGGTTTGTAACGGGTTGATATAAAAGGGATGAAAAGTTTGCAAAGTGTCTGAATGTGCTCTACATTTGAAATATCAGGCAAGCCATAAAAGGTCGCCCTGAAGCGATGGGAAAGCGGAATTGTTCTTAGCTGAACGAAGAGGCCGACCGAACGGCGATAAAAAGTTGCATTGCAGAAGGGCCGGAGATTGAGCTGAAAGGTTATCACCGGGAAGTTCATCCATCCGAAAAGAGACGCCAGTCGTTCTTGAAAAAGGTTGGGCAAAGAATCGGGGCGGATTGCTGAACAGAGATGTGAAAGCGATAAGTTCACGGGAACAGTACTGTTGCACAAACAGGAATAGTCCGCATGGTTGGAGCAAAGATAATCGTAAGAGAATTCGCCGGCCATGAATTCAGAGCGCTCCGTCCGGGAAGGAATCAGCAATGATATCGAACGGACAGCCGGAAGTTGTAGCTGTAGAAAGCGACAGCTGAAAGCTCAGGGCAATGAGAGATGATGACCGAAAGGGAGGATGTAAGTCAGACCGGAAGTCAGAATCATGAATTAGCCAACCATAATAACCGTAGCCTGACGCCACCGGCAAGTTCGCTTGCCCCTGACGAATGGGAACAATTCTTCACCGATTTGTTCCCATTTGTGTTTTTATGCGGTTCGTAATCAGATGATTTGAATGGTATTACTTCTTTTCTTCGTAGAGTTCGTACGGGTTTGATTCAGAAAGTTGGTAAAGAAATTTGGCTACCTGATGACAAACATAATGAAAATAATCTTCGCCTTTTTGAGCCGTAGATTCTGCCGGATTACCAATTCCCGTATCTGAAGTTACTGATGACCATTTTCTTTCGGCCCATGCCCATCCCTGCTGTAATGCTTCAATTTTAAAACGCTTGGCTTTACCCTCGCCTGCTTCCGAAAGCGGAAGGAGCAGTTCGGGATGAAGAAACTGCATCATGCTGGTTTCGGTTTCGCCGGCATGTTCGCCTAAATCTTCAAAAAACTTCTCGGCTCCCGGAATTTTAAACCAATGGCATTGGGTGATAATCATTTCAGGAAAAACAAGGTTTAGTTCTCTAATGATTTGTTTGAAGTCGTTTCCCCCATGCGAGTTTAGAATAACGATTTTTTTGATTCCCTGACGATTGAGGACTGTCAGCAAATCTTTAATAATCAGTAATTGCGTTGATGGGTTTAGGTTCATATCGAGCAAGATATCAGGTTGTCCTGTATTCACCCCATACGGAATGCAAGGCAAAACTATCACTTTTGCCCCTTTGGCTACAGCCAGTCTGGCCGATTCGGCAGCTACATCATCGGCAAGAAAATTGTCGGTAGCATAAGGGAGGTGGTAATTGTGAGCTTCTGTAGCCCCCCAAGGCAAAACAGCTACCTCGAATTGACTATTCTTTACATTTTTCCAGTTGTTTTCAGCAAGAATATAGGTTCTCATGATCTTAATTTTTATGCTCAAAAATATAAAACAAAATCGGAATGGATAAAAAAACCTTTCGGCTAAACCTGCGACAGCTTTTTTGAAACCGGAATAGCTGTCGATCGTGTTTTATTGAAATAATTTCAGTAAATTACATCAGCATGGTGTGATTAACAAATCTGTTTCAGATTTCTTTTCATCTGTAACTTATGAAAGACAGGCATCCGGTTGTTGCAGGGACATTTTATCCGTCAGACCCGACAGCATTACGAAGGGAATTGGAATCTCTTTTCCGGAATGCTTCTCGTCCCTCTACCGGAGAAATAGCTGCATTGATTGTTCCCCATGCCGGTTACGTTTTTTCGGGCGAAGTGGCTGCTGCTGCCTATTCATTGCTCCACCAAGATGCAGTTTTCGACAATGTTTTTCTGATAGGGACCTCACATCGCAAGACATTCAGCGGTGTCAGCATTTATCCATCCGGTCATTTTGTTACTCCGTTAGGGAGCCTGCCCGTCAATGCCGAGATAACCGGAGAACTGATGCACGAGAATCATTTTATCTACTTTGATCAGGAGGCTGAAATTCATGAGCATACACTTGAAGTGCAATTGCCGTTTATGCAATATCGCTTAAAAAGTGGGTTTAAAATTATCCCTATTTTGATAGGTCTGGCCAATAAAAGTATCTGTTCCTGGTTGGCCGAAGCACTCCGTCCCTGGTTTACGGCCAATAACTTGTTTGTTTTCAGCAGCGATTTTTCGCATTATCCTTCATCGGCCGATGCCGAAACGGTTGACGGTTATACCATCGATATGATAATAAAAAACGATGCGGGAGTGCTTCAGCAATATTGCAGGGAAATATTGACCAAGGATATTTGCAACCTTTCGACTGCACTTTGCGGCGAATCGGCAATAATGACATTGCAATATCTTACTCATAATGGAGCTAGTTATCAATACCAAAAACTTCTCTATCGCAATTCAGGTCAAGCCCCTTTTGGTGAAGCAAAACGGGTGGTAGGATACTGGGCTGTTTCGGTGATACGGCAACCCAATGTTTTTTTACTTTCTGATTTAGAAAAAGATTTGTTGCTCAAACTGGCGCGTAAATGTATAGTTAATGCCGTTTTGAATGAAGATACAGAAATTCAGGAGGAACAATTCCCTGAGAAACTATTGACTGCAGCCGGAGCATTTGTATCGGTTTATCACCATAATAAGTTACGAGGATGCTTAGGCCATATTGAAAGTCATGATCCGTTATGGAAGTTGGTAGCCGAAATGGCTGTTGCAACTGCTCAGCGGGATTATCGGTTTGACCCGATTACAGAAGTTGAGATAAACGACCTGGAGATTGAAATATCAATACTCTCAACGTTGAGAAAAATTCGTGATTATCGTGAGATAATTCTTGGGAAGCATGGAATATTTATGCGAAAAGGAAGTTCTACCGGAATTTTTTTGCCACAGGTTGCATTGAAAACCAACTGGAGCGCTGAAGAGTTTCTGGGTTATTGTGCCCGGGATAAAGCACATATTGGTTGGGATGGGTGGAAGAACGCTGAGCTATATACCTTCGAAGCGATAGTTTTCAAAGGATAACCAAACACCTGCCCGAAAATTTTTCCAATCAAATAGTTCAAACCCAATTTTAATGTAAATTCGGGGAGCAAAGCAAAATTTCCAATCATTCAATTGATAGAAACGTGAAAATATCTCTTTTTCAAGTCGATGCTTTTACTGATAGCCTTTTTTCTGGCAATCCGGCTGCTGTTTGTCTGCTATCAGCATGGCCCAATGATGAGTATCTCCAGAAGATAGCCGTCGAAAATAATCTGTCGGAAACCGCTTTTTTGGTTCCACAGGGCAATGGATATCAAATCAGGTGGTTTACGCCCGGAACTGAAGTTGAACTGTGTGGCCATGCAACACTGGCATCGGCCCATGTACTGTTTAACCATTTGAAACACCCGCATGAAACCATAGAATTCTACTCACTTCACAGTGGTTTGCTGAAAGTGACCCAAAACAATGGCTGGCTCACGCTTGATTTTCCGAAAGACGAAATTCAGCCGGCTTTACCGCCCGATGGTTTAATTCATGCTATTGGCAAGAAACCGTTGGAAATATGGAGAGGTAAAACCGATTATCTGCTCTTTTTTGCTTCGCAGGAAGAGATTGAAGAGATGGCTCCCGATTTTAGGGAACTTGTCAAGGTTGAGGCGCGAGGGATAATTGTTACCGCCCCGGGGTATGAAACCGATTTTGTATCTCGGTTTTTCTGCCCGCAAGTCGGAATTGACGAAGATCCGGTTACAGGTTCTGCCCATACAACATTGACCCCGTTCTGGGCTCACCGGTTAAACCAGCTCGAGTTTGAGGCATTACAACTGTCGAAAAGGGGCGGATTTATCAAATGCAAACTGATGGGACAACGGGTACTGATTTCAGGAAAGGCTGTGACCTTTTTTTCTACCACAATCGATATAGGCCTTAAAGGGTAAGCTAAAATCAATCACTAAATAACGATTATAAAAAACAAATAAGATGGGATTATTTCGAAAAGCTGTCGTGCTGACAGCCATGCTTTTGGGAACGATGCAGCTTGAAGCTCAGGTTGTTCTTCCCCCAATTTTTAATTGTAATATGGTGCTGCAGAAAGGGATAGAGATTCCGGTTTGGGGATGGGCTTCGCCTGGCGAGAAGGTCACAGTAACTTTTGAGAATCATACCGCAGTGGCTAAGGCGGGCAAAGATGGGAAGTGGAGTGTAAAACTTCCGGCAATGAATTATGGTGGTCCTTACAACATGGTAATCAAAGGAAAAAATCTGAGGACTATCGAAAATATAATGATTGGCGAAGTATGGATTTGCTCGGGTCAGTCAAATATGGAGTGGCCGGTAGCAAGTACAAAAAATGCCGACGCGGAAATCTCCGCAGCTGATTATTCTGATATCAGATTGTTTACAGTACCTAAAAAAATAGCGCAGTTTCCGGGGCAGCGGTTAGACGAGGGAGAATGGTGGGAATGTTCGCCGGTTTCGGTGCCTTCATTTTCGGCTGTAGCCTATTTCTTTGGTCGCGAACTATATCAGAAATTGAAAGTGCCAATTGGCTTAATCAATACTTCGTGGGGAGGAACTGTAGCTGAAACCTGGACCAGCAGCGAAACTGTAGCCAAAGATCCTGATTTTGCCCCAATGCTCGATAAACTTCGGAAGATGGATCTAAACGAATATGCCCGTTTACAGAAAGAAGAATTGAAAGCAAGATTGGGCGAACTTCCCGAGACCGATGAAGGTTTGGTTGACGGCAATGCGCTTTGGGCACAAATTTCGTACGACGATCAGTCATGGAAGAGCATGAACCTTCCGGGATACGTCGAAGAAAATGGGATGAGCGGTTTCGATGGTGTAGTATGGTTCAGAAAGGTATTTGAAGTCGGTGAGAATGGTGCCGGAAAAGCGGCCAAAATCAATCTGGCTAAAATCGATGACTCTGATCAGGTCTGGATTAATGGAACTTTTGTTGGAGGAATGGAAAACCGTTACAACGATTCGCGCAGTTATGGTATTCCTGAAGGCGTATTGAAAAATGGACAAAATGTGGTAGTTATCCGCATGGTCGATACTGGTGGAAATGGTGGTGTTTATGGTGACAAGAGCGACTTGAATATTAAAATTGCTTCAACCGAGATCCCCTTATCGGGAAGTTGGAAATATAAGATTGGCAAAGTAAGCGATGTAATGACCCAGCTTGGCCCTAACGATTTTCCAACGTTGCTGTACAATGGAATGATAGAACCGATTGTTCCTTATGGTATTAGAGGGGCAATTTGGTATCAGGGCGAAAGCAATGCTGACAGGGCTGAACAATACAAAAGAGTATTTCCCAATATGATAAACGACTGGCGAAACCATTGGAGGCAGGGAGATTTCCCATTTCTTTTTGTGCAATTAGCCAATTTTATGCGTCCTTCCGAAACGCCACAGGAGAGCAATTGGGCAAAGCTTCGCGAAGCTCAGCTTCAGACATTGCAATTGCCTGAGACCGGAATGGCTGTAATTATCGATGCAGGCGAGGCTAACGATATCCATCCGCGCGATAAACAAACTGTCGGGCACCGATTGGCATTATCGGCTCAAAAGGTTGCTTACAAGCAGGAGTTAATTTACAGTGGCCCAACTTATAAAGAGATGAAAACCAATGGAGATAAAGTTGTTGTTTTATTCGAGAATGTTGGAAATTCGTTGAAAGTAAAAGATAAATATGGCTATGTAAAAGGTTTTGCAGTCGCTGGAAACGATAAGAAATTTCATTGGGCTATAGCCCGAATAACTGGTGAAAACCGTATTGAAATAGTCAGTTCAGAGGTCAAAGAGCCTGTTGCTGTAAGGTATGCCTGGGCTGACAATCCCGATGATGCAAATCTTTACAATAGCGACGATTTACCAGCTTCGCCTTTTAGGACTGATAACTGGTAGAAAAATACAAAGAGGTGGTTGTTTTGGCAATCACCTCTTTTGCTATTAATCCAAAAGATTGGGCCAGTATTTACCTGCTTTTTGTGCATCCTGCCAAATCTCAAACGGCCTTCCGGAAAGTGTAATTCCATATTCTTCGACAGCTTGAGCAAAATTAACGCCCCGGCGAAACATCCAGTAAAGATGACTTTCGAAAAGCTGCTCAATGGTAATTTTGCGGTTGAGTAAAATGGCCAAATCGAATATATCTTTTTGCAAAATAGCTTCGCTGACGGGCTGGGCCTTGTCGCGGTGCAACAAAGGATCGCCAGCTTGTAGTTTTTGTAATGCTCTGTAAAATAGTCTGTAAGTGTCAGCTTGAAGTTTTAAAGTACGGGTTTTGCCTGAGAATTTTCTGTAAAGGTTAAACATGATGAGATCCTGTTTAAGCATAAACTGGCTTGCTTTGATCTCTATCAGTTCGTCGGGAGTAAGCCCGTAGTTATAAATGAGGTATAGGATAAGTTTTTGACGATCAGATTCGCATCTGGAAATTAAACTGCGGATTTCGTCCGGAGAGAGATATTCTTCCATAGTGAAAAAAGTAAGATTAAAGTTGCCCTAAAATGATATAACAACCCCAAGTCTGCAATCGCAATAAACTTAGTATGGTCTGTTTATTTATAAAGCGCTAATTTATAAACAATTTATTACAGAGGATAAATTCTGTAATGATTTTGATACAAAGAAAAACTAAATTTTTTTACAGATATCATTTGATAACAAAAAGGGATCAGGCTATAAATACAATATAGCCTGATTTTGATAGTTCTTTACGTTCTTCAGATGTTAATAACATTCTGAGATACAAATTATTGTTATTGTTTTTCTTCCATGGCCCTGAGTAGCTTAATCTCTTCAGCCCATAATGTTTCGTCGGGAGTCTCAAGTATAATTGGCATATTGTCGAACCGCGAATCTCCCATCAGCAGCGGATATAACTCCATTCCGAGCAACCCTTTCCCGATATTGTCGTGGCGGTCGACGCGTGACCCAAATTCTTTTTTCGAATCGTTCAGGTGTATCCCTTTCAGATATTTCCAACCTACTATTTCGTCTAACTTAGAAAATGTGCGGTTAAATTCCTCTTTGGTTCTCAAATCGTATCCCGAAGTGAAGGTATGGCAGGTGTCGATACAAACGCCAACTCTTGTTTTATCTTCTACCTGATCAATAATTTCAGCAAGTTGTTCGAAGATATAACCCACATTTGAGCCTTGTCCGGCCGTGTTTTCGATTACGGCGGTTACTCCGTTGGTTTTATCAAGCACAATATTGATAGATTCGGCGATAATGGAGAGACATTCCGCGATCGAAATTTTGCCCAGATGGCTACCCGGATGGAAGTTAAGCAGTTGCAGTCCCAATTGTTCACAACGTTGCATTTCGTCCAGAAACGCTTCGCGCGATTTTTGAAGAGAATCGGCCTCGGGATGTCCCAGATTAATCAGATAACTGTCGTGAGGTAGAATCATATCGTGGCGAAACCCAAATTTTTGACAGTTCTGCTTGAATGCTTCTATACTTTTTGTGGTCAGTGGAGCTGAAACCCACTGACGTTGGTTTTTGGTAAAAAGGGCAAATGCATTTGCCCCAATTTCGTGTGCATTGATGGGCGCATTTTCTACTCCGCCGCTTGCACTGACATGAGCTCCTAAATATTTCATTTTCGATATCTTTTTTTTAAGGGAACAATTAACTCCTCAAAAATGTTAAATTCATCGACAATTTCAATACTTTTTCCGTAATTCGTACCACTCTTACAGCGATATTTAGGTATCCCACAAAATAATAATAAGGTAAATCGATGAACGTTAAGAACCTACTTCTTGCATTAGCAATTCTGTCAAGTACAAATCTGGCAAAGGCGACCGAAAAAGATAAGTCTGCCTCAACCGACTCTATCAAGCAGGGATGGAATTTTGGTGCAATTCCGGCAATTTCTTATTCGACTGACGTTGGTTTTCAGTATGGGGCAGCTGTCAACTTTTATCACTATGGCGATGGTTCGCGTTTCCCGTTATACAACCATTCGTTCTATGTCGAAATATCGAGATATACCAAGGGAAGTGGGACTTATCGGTTTTATTACGATAGTGATCAGTTGATTAAAGGGATACACATAACGAGTGATCTTTCCTATTTGCCCGATCGTGCATACGATTTTTATGGCTTTAATGGTTACGAGTCGGTTTATAATAAAGATTGGGTCGACGATACCTCTGAACAATATCGTACCCGTATGTTTTACAAGTTTCAGCAAAAGTTGTTCAGGTTTAAAACCGACTTTCAAGGACAACTTGGCGAAGGCCATTTTCGTTGGTTGGCCGGTGTTAACCTGATGAATTACAATATAAAATCAGTTGATATTGATAAGCTGAACGAAGGGAAGGATGATGAAGATAAACTGCCTTCGGTTGAGGAGCAACCAGGACTTTATGAAAGATATCAGAATTGGGGACTGATAGACGCTGAAGAAGCTGACGGTGGTTTTATTCCTGAATTGAAAGCCGGTTTGGTTTACGATACCCGCGACCATAACCCCAATCCGATGAAAGGAGTCTGGAGCGAGGCTGTTTTGGCTGTTGTACCCGGATTTTTAGGGGCAGATAGCGGTTTCTCAAAATTTTCGCTGATACACCGACAATATTTTACGTTGGTGAAAAACGATTTATCGTTTGCCTATCGTGTTGCATGGCAGCAGACATTGAGCGGCGATGTGCCATTTTATTATCAGCCCAACCTGATTACTACAGTACTGACTGGTTCTTCAACAACCGGTTTGGGTGGTTCTAAAAATCTTAGGGGAGCCAATCGAAACAGAGTAGTTGGTGATGGTGTGCTTTACGGAAACCTCGAACTGCGTTGGAAATTTGCCCGGATGCGCTTTATCCGGCAAAATTTCTACTGGGGCTTGAATGGCTTTTACGACTTTGGTATGGCGACCAGAAAAATCGATATGGAAAGCAAAATTGCACAGTTAAACAGGCCCGAATTTTTTGGCGAAGCGACTAATCATTACTTCAATTTTGGTGCTGAAAAACTGCACTCGACAGTTGGTGCCGGCTTAATGTTGGCAATGAACTACAATTTTATCCTTGCACTCGATTATGGATTGACACTCGACGACCAGGATGGTGCTTCGGGAATCTACATCGGGTTGAATTATATTTTTTAAGAAAAAGGGTTTACACTCCTTTGAGTAGTTCGGACAAAAGAAAACCCAGATAATTTCCAATAGCATAGCCTACAATGCCGATGGTGATTCCGGGAACTACTATCTCCCGGTTTCGCAATGCTCCGGCTACTACCGGCACAAAGGGCGGACTGCAAACCAGTGCCGTCGAGGTGATTATCATTGTGTCGGTGTCAATTATAAAAATTTTTGACAACAGCAGTTGTAACATCAGCGAACCAAAAATTACCATTGCAATATAAAGAACGATTGTAAGTGCCCCGTTTATCAAGTTGGGAAGGTTGACCATCGAGGCAACAACTACACTGAAAATCAGTACAAAATACATTCCGAGCTCGAATGATTTTTCGATTCTATTGATTTTGGCAGAAAATGATGCAAGCAGCGAAAAGGTGGTAATCAACAGAATAATAACGGCAACCCTTGAAGGTTCGGGGACCAGCTGTGCTATTCCGGCCGAAATGGCTACAATGGTTACCGATAACGCAAAAACTTTCAATAAATCGGGTATTCTGCGTTTAACTAGAATGCCCATGTAAGGGTCACTTCCGTCAGGAACATCAATCTCATTTGTGCTATCGTTTTTTTTCGAATAAGGGGGAAGAAATTTCCCAAATAGACGTTGGGCAAAGGTGATGAGGAAAAAAAGATAAAAACCGCCTACGATCAGGTCGCTCGAGTGGGTTAGGAGGTAAGTCGCATCATCTACACCCAGAATCAGTTTCAACGAAGCCAGGTTTGGGGTCCCTCCGGTATAAACCCCAACAAGCATTCCCGAAACCTTGTGGAGTTCAGGAATATTGTAATTATCAAAAATAAAATATCCGATTATAACCATGGTTACTACACTGAAAAGCCCAATCAGTAACGAGACAAAGCTTTTTCGTGCCAGCGAAAAAACATTTTTTAAGTTGGTCGAGAAGAGCATCATGGGTATTGCAACAGGAATGACGCCCGATGAAAGTACCTCTTGAATATTGCCCGAACCTTCAGGCAGAATGGGTAGGTTGCCCAACAAAAGCCCGATAAGATAGGCTACCACAACTGCGCCTAACTTGTTTACATAGTTGAATTTATGGCAGAGATGTAAAATCAGTAACGGAGAAAAGAGATAAAAAACAATTAAAGCAATTTGGTTGTAAAGCTGCATCGTGCGATTTTGGTTAAATGTAATTTTTTATGCTTCAGTATAACATTATCTTTGTAATGAATTTTCATATTACACGCTACTAAATTAAAAATTCTTGCCATATGATTACTGCTCTTATCGCCGGAGCCTCCGGTCTGGTTGGCAGTGAACTGCTTAATCTGTTGGTTGAGAGCAATGAATATCAAACAATTCATGTGGTTGCCCGTCGTCCCGGAGAGGTGAAGCACCCCAAAATTGTTGAGCATATTATCGACTTTAGCCAACTCGATACGATACAAGTTGGTGAGCGAATCGACGATGCCTTTTGCGCGCTCGGAACAACGATAAAAAAAGCAGGCAGTCGTGAGTTGTTCGAACGTGTTGATTTTAAATATATTGTAGATTTTGCCCTGAAATCGAGAATGTTGGGAGCGAAACACTTCCTTTTGGTGAGTGCAATGGGTGCCGACAGTTCGTCGAAAATTTTCTATAACCGCGTGAAGGGGAAAACGGAGGAGATAGTGAAGCGAATGGAATTTGAACATCTTTCTGTTTTCCGACCATCATTGTTATTGGGCAAAAGAGTTGAGAAACGTTCAGCCGAGAAATCAGCCGAATGGATTATGACCACTTTCGATTTTATGGTTCCTGCCAAATACAAAGCGATTAAAGCGGAGACTGTTGCGGTGAAAATGTACCGCGTAGCATCGGCTGGAGGCAAGGGGACAACCATGTTCGAGTCGGATCAGATCCGCAATATTTAGCATATCTTTTGGGGATATTTGATTTTGGGTTAACAATTCAGAATTTGAGATGATTAGAATGGACAGTAAAGATAAAGGGGTATTTGCAAAATATTTTAAATTGAGAAAGGATATCGATGCGCTTTGCGAAGAGTTGTCGATGGTTCATCGCGACCACTTGACCTGCAAGAACGGATGCGATTTTTGTTGCATGGCTATTTCTGTTTTCCCTGTCGAATTTTATGCCATTAGGGAAGAGTTGGGCGATAAAATCAATCATCTTCAGCTACCCGAGTTAAAGGACCCGGAAGATTGCCGTTTCCTGAACAAGCATAGTTGTTCTATTTACCAATCACGGCCGATTATTTGCCGTACCCACGGATTGCCATTGCTTTATATGAATAACGATGGTACGGAGTGGGAACTTTCGCATTGCGAACTCAACTTTACCGATTATGACCCTGACGATTTTAGTCATGAAAATACTTATCCGCAGGATACGCTGAATAGTAAATTGTTTATGGTCAATAAAGAGTTTGTTGCAACGTTTGCCAACGTGAAATACAGTGAGAGTGATCGAATCCCGCTATCCGATCTGCTTAAGTTGGATGAAACGGCCATTGGTGATGAATGATTTTTTTCTTTACCTCTTCAACCTCAAAGAAACTGAAAGATAATTTGGTTGTTTTAGCTCCCAACTGTTTAAAGTATCGCTTACCTTCCGGTTTATCATTGCCCGAAAGATTTTTATCTCGTGTAAACTCAGCTTAGGATTTTAAAGGACACGTCAACAATTTTCAGGTATCAACTCCGGATTAACTTCCCATCCTTGGGGCAATAGATACGGAACAATATTGGAGTAAATTGGGCGATGAGAGGTCTTCTCATGCACGTTCCAACGCTTCTATGATACATACCAGCGCTTCTCATACTGATTGAAACACTGCCCACAGTTCATTGGACAATCTCTCGCATTATATTACGTTTTTTGTTTATGCCGATTCGGTGTTATTGGCTGATAAAAAAACTGAGGCTGTCAACCTTTGAACGGTGACAGCCTCGTTTGTTGCAGAAAAGATAATAGGTGAGATTCTATCTGATATTAATCGACATTTGAATAGGCAATTTCGCGGTGTTGAGTAAAGTCGAGACCAACGCTTTCTTCTTTTGGCGTAGCGCGTAAGCCGACCAATTTATCAACAATCCAGAAGAGAACGATAGTGCCAATAGCCGAGTAGGCAATGGTGGCCCCGATGGCAATCAACTGGGTAACCAACTGACCTGGATTGCCCGAGAATGCACCGCTGTAAGCACTTTGCACCAGCGGGGTGGCAAAAAGACCCGTGGCAATTGCTCCCCATATACCACCAATTCCATGAACACCAAATGCATCGAGTGAATCGTCGTAGCCGAATTTCTGTTTGATTTTACCAACCATAACGAAGCAGATGGCTGAGACGCCAAACCCGATAACAATTGACCCGACTGTACCGACAAAACCAGCTGCAGGGGTGATGGCTACCAGGCCTGCTACAGCACCGGTTGAGATACCTACTGTTGTGGGTTTGCCGTGAAGCATCCACTCGAGAAGTGCCCATGTGGCGGCAGCTGTAGCTGCTGCAGTGTGGGTTACCAGAAATGCATTGGCAGCAAGTCCGTCGGCAGCAAGTCCGCTACCGGCATTGAAGCCAAACCAGCCAAACCAGAGCAATGATGCGCCGATGACAACAAACGGAATGTTATGCGGCGGAATAGCCGAGTTGTGATAATCTTTACGTTTTCCAAGCATAACGGCTGTAACAATAGCAGCAATCCCTGCATTTACGTGAACAACTGTACCTCCGGCAAAATCCAGCGCACCAAGTTTAAACAACCATCCATCGCCTGACCATACCCAGTGAGCAATCGGGTTGTAAACAATGATTGACCAAAGGATAGTGAAAATCAGGAACCCTTTGAATTTGATGCGTTCGGCAAAAGCGCCAATAATCAATGCCGGAGTGATAACGGCGAACTTGCACTGAAACATCACAAACACCAGGTGAGGGATGGTTCCGATGGTACCTCCGTCGGCAGTTGGCTGCGAATGTGATATAAAATAAGGGCTAAGGTCGTTAATGCCTATGCCGCTCATAAATGCCCACTGAAAACCACCGATAAATGGTTTCAGGGCCTCTATGCTGTTCGAGCCGAAAGAGAGGCTGTAGCCAAACATCACCCATTCCATGGTAATTACAGCCATGATGATAAAACATTGCATCAAAACGTTCAGAATATTTTTTCTGCGAACCAAGCCGCCATAGAACAGTGCCAGACCAGGCATGGTCATCAACATCACCAGAGCCGAAGCCATAATCATCCATGCTGTATCTCCGGCATCAATAACCGGGGTGACAGCTGCAGCAGTAGCTGCGGCATCTTGCGCATAAATGGTTGCAATAGTGCCCATAAGCATCAAGCCTACCAATAATGCTTTCTTTTTTAAAGAGTTGATATTCATATTGCTAAATATTATTAATTATAGACTTGATGATTATTCT
The DNA here is from genome assembly GCA_964404205.1 of uncultured Prolixibacteraceae bacterium. GTDB lineage: Bacteria > Bacteroidota > Bacteroidia > Bacteroidales > Prolixibacteraceae > CAZWBR01. The sequence continues at coordinate 1,378 of CAYOJD010000083.1, read as the reverse complement.
TTGATATAGAGTGATTCAGGTCCGTGTTCGCCGGTACGTATTCTGATAGAATCTTCGACATTGGATACGAAGATTTTTCCGTCGCCCATCTCACCGGTTTTGGCTGAATCGATAATAGCCTGGATGGCTTTGTCGGTAAGGTGATCGCGGCAAACAAACGAAATCATGCGGCGTTCGATAAATCGTGTTTCGTAAACGGTGGCCCTGAAAATTGAACCTGCTTTTTCGTTACCGATCCCGGTAACATCCCAGCATGTAAAGAAGTCGATGCCGGCTTCGTGCAAAGCGTCTTTCACTTCGTCGAACTGGGATTTGCGGATAATTGCTTCGATTTTTTTCATGGTATTGAACTTTTATGAGAATTTACAGCGTGAAACCTACAACCAGATAAATCTGCTCTTTGTCGGGATTGACGATTACTTTGCCAATCAGCGGGAGCGAAAACTTGTCGGTGATATTAATGGTTTTGGTGGCCGACAGACCCACATTACAGAAGTTGAAGTCACCGTCGGATGTATAGCTTTCGTTACCGGCACCGGCAAAAAGGTTTACATATTTGGTGGCGTAAGCTGCCTCAAAATAAAGGTCGCTGTTGGCATTCAAATAATAGTAACCTGAGATGCTGAATTTTCCGATGGTTTGTGACAAGCCGACTTCAAAAACGTGATAATCGTCGAAATCGAAATAGTTGCCAAAGCTTCCCGGTTCTGTGGGAAAATAATAATCATTAACCACAAGTGAGGTTCCACTCTTGAATGAATAACTTGCGAAAAGATCGGCTTCACTGGCATAAGATCCCGCTTCGGCTGCTGATGAATTTCCCAAAGAATAGCTTCCCCAGGCTCCGATGCTAAAACCTCCGGTTGAATATTTAATGGTGGGCTGGATTACGGGGGCATTTCCATAATCGGTACCACGCCAGTTGTAGCGGTTGAAAAAATCTGCACTGACAGTCCACGGACTGGTGGTTTCCTGCGCGGTTGCCGAAAATGTTCCCGAAAGGAGAATTAACGCGAATAAGAGTAAAGTTGCTTTTTTCATGATTTGAGTATTTATGGTTCAACAATAAATTTTTTTATCTTTTTGCTTCAACTTGATAATTTAATGGGGTGCTTTTGTGAATTAGTGTAAAAAATAAATATTGACCCCTGTTTTTATATGGTTGATGTGTCAAAAATATATAAAATGATATAGGTTGTATGTCGAAAGTAGGGGGGTGTCTCTCAAAATAACGATTAGTTAACAATCGGGGCTGTCGAATAGTTTAAAAAGAGTGTTTATTGATTTTTTAATTGACAAATAGATACAATAACTTAACAAATATGACAAAATGATTTAAATATCCATTTTTTATATCAAAATGATTGATGTATATTGA
>CAYOJD010000082.1:0-15014 GCA_964404205.1 uncultured Prolixibacteraceae bacterium | reverse complement strand
GTCGTATTGGACAAAATTTTAGAACAAAACAATATATATCTATTAAAAATAAGATAATTGTATTAATATTGCGTTGAAGATTTAATCTCACGGATTGTAAACAGCCCGTTAAACCGTTACGAACATGGAAACAACGCTCCGATTGGTCGATATTAGCCGGTTAAACCGCCACGAGTTTGCCGTTTTGATTGGTTATACCCTTACCTATTGTCAACGCCACCTCGATGAGTGCAGAAACGTGCCCGATATCGACTTTTCGGCCATTGGGCCGGTCGAAAACTACCTGCGCCAGCTCGAACCGATGATGGATGACTACCGCACGGCGCAGCGCAGAAGTCGCGGCAGCCACTGGACAGCCCAGCTGGCCGAAGCCGACCAACAACGCGATCGCGCCATGGCTGCCCTGCGTGCAGCGGTTCGGCTCCACCTCCTTTCGGATAGGGCCGAAGAGCAGCAAGCCGCCGCTCTGTTGCACCATCTGCTGCGGCAGCAGCGGAAATTCGAACAGAAAAACTATGCAGCCAAATCGGCACAGATCTCTATTTTGGTCAGTCAGCTGGAGAGCGAAACGGTGAGGCCTGCGGTAGATCTGTTGCAGTTGGAGCGCTATATCGAAAGGCTCGAACGGGTGGCAGCTGCCTTTAAGGAGGTGAGTCACAGTGCCGACCTCGACCGGTCGGCCCGGCCAACGGCCACCACCGTTTCGCTGCGGGGCCCGATGACCGACCTCTACCGAAATCTATGTCAATATGTACAGGCGCTGGCGGTAGCAACCCAATCGCCGGTTGCCGAGGGGTTGCTCACCCATATCAATCTGGTACGGGCCGACTGCGCCGAAAAACTGGCCCGCCGCCTTACCGTTCTGGCCAAACGAAAGGCCAAAAAGGAGCAACTAATAGTCGATGCCAAAGCGGAGCGCGAGGGAAAAGATTAAGCTGAAGACGCGAAATCAAAAAAAATCCCTGCCTGGGTCATAGACCGGGGCAGGGATTGTTATCTCCCCATTACCTTAGGAAAAATTATTTTTGGGTGGAAAGAATTTCCGCATCAATGCCTCCCGAGAGGAAAATCAGCGGGGCGTTCCAGTTAATGGCAATTTCGTTGGTCGAATAGCTGCAAAGCATATCCTGAAACGAGGCGGCAGGGTAGGGGCTGCGGCCGGTGCTGTCGCAATCGGTCATCACCGAAAGGTTAGGCCCGCCCGACAAAAAGCCCGGGATAGGCGCTTCGATGCCATCGGCTGCCGACGGACGGTGGTGGATATTCATGGGCGAGCGGGTTCCGAAACCCGTCACAAAACAGTAACCGGTAGCATTGGCACCGAGAATATAATCCATATCGTAAAGTGCCGATTCAAGGTATTTGCGGTCGCCGGTTTGACGGTAAGCCACCAGTTTCACCATGCCATAGTTGGCCACATCGGAGTTGCTCCCCCAGCGGAACCGGGTAATCGAGGTGTTGTAGGCCGATTGTTGCTGAACGGTTGTCAAGGAATCGGCCAGTGCAAGCAATCCCTCTTTGGCCAATTGTGCATCGGCACCATTACTGCTTAACAACGAGATGGCACCTAAAGTATAGACATCTCCCCAGTCGGGGGCTTTGATTTCGTTTTTCGCAACCGCAATTTTGGCTTTGTAGGCTTCGTCGCCGGTGGCCAGCCAAAGTTCGCAGGCCGCCCAAAACCATTCGTCCGTTAGTTGATGGTCGCCATAGCCGCCGGTAAAAATATCGCCGGGCTGCTGATAGGTGATGTCGGGATTTTGAATGGCCCAGTCCCACGCTTTTTTTGCGGCAACCAAACAGGAGTCGCCCCAGCCTGGCAGTTGGCTTTCGAACCCTTTGAATAGCCTTGCCGAACGGGCCATCGTGGCCGCATAGTCGAGCGTGGCTGCCGTATTTTTCTGTACCACATAGCGCTCGTTGTGGCACTGGTCGGGCATTACCATCCCGTCAAACGATTTGTTGGTCAACTTGTGGTACACGCCACCGTCGTTCGGGTCCTGCATGGTTATCATCCAGCGAAGATTGTAGAGGGTTTCGTCGAGCAGGTCGGGCAGGTTGTTGCCGTTTTCCGGAAAATCAACTTTTAGCGAATCGAAATAGCCTTTGTAATAGTGGTAGGCTTCCATCATGGTGTAGGTGGTAATGGCCGAATTGACGATGTACTTGTTGTAATCGCCTGCATCGTACCACCCTTTCGGGGATGAAAATGTAAATCCTGCCGGGCGGGCCTTCGTGGCAGCCGATTCGTGGACAAAAACCAGCGTGTCGGGGTGGCCGGCTGCGCGGGCCCATTTGCCACCGTAGTTTTCGGGAATGGTGTAGCCGGCCCGGTTGTACCATAGTGCCTTGATGGCTGCACGGGTTACTTTAGTTGCAGGCTGCATTTCAATTCGAAAAGGGTTGGAGAAGAGCGAGTCGTTCACCGCTAAACGATAGGTGCCGGGTTGCTCGAAAGAGCTGAAATCGGCAATGGCTACCACTTCCCCTGCTGGTTCAAAAAGTTTTCCTTCGGGTAGAGTTCCTGTAAAAACTATCTTACCTGTTGTTTCATCGACCAGAAAAAACTCACTTTTCCCCTCACCGGGAACGATAGCTTTTTTGGGATTTCCAATATAATAGTCTAACTGATTGGCTTTGATTTTGGCCTGTGCCCCATTCGAAATGGAGAGTTGTTTACCCGCACACGAAGCCAACAGTGTTACAACCAGTGTAAGTCCGATAAATTGTGTTGTTCTTTTCATGCGGTTATCCTAATATAATTTGTACTTCGTGGGTTTGGCCATCGCCTAAAATTGGGATAATATTGCCTTCGACCGCTTTCCCATCGACCAACATTTGGGAAATACCACAACTTACACCGTTCGGGTTTTTTACTTCTATGTTGTAAGTGGCATTGCGGAAACGACGGCTAACGGTAAAGCCTGTCCAATCTTTCGGGATAACCGGGTTTACTTTTAGTCCGTGATAATCGGGCTGAATGCCCAGGATATATTGGGTGATGGCATAGTAGTTCCATGCTGCGGTACCGGTAAGCCAGCTGTTTTTGGCCTCGCCCGGTTTGAAGGCATCTTTACCGGCCACCATTTGCGCGTAAACGTAAGGCTCGGTTTTGTGCAGGTCGCTAATCTCTTCGAGATAAGAGGGGGCGATGCGGGTATAGTAATCGAAAGCGCGGTCGCCATTGCCCACCAATGTTTCGGCAATCATAATCCATGGGTTGTTGTGGCAGAAAATACCGGCATTCTCCTTGTACCCTTTCGGATAGGTCGATATTTCGCCCATCTCGATGTAGTATTTGGTAAAGGCCGGATTGTTGAGTACGATGCCATACTGGCAGGCCAGCCGTTCGTTCACCGCTTCGAGGGCTTGTTTGGCACGGCCATCGTTAACCCCCACGCCTGCCATAATGCAGAAACCTTGCGATTCGATAAATATTTTGCCCTCTTCGTTTTCGTTCGAGCCAATTTTCCCGCCAAAATGGTTGTAGGCCCGCAGGAACCACTCGCCATCCCAGCCATGTTGGTCAATGGCTTTCACCATTTTGGCCACCTGTTTTTCGGCTTCCGAAGCCTCGCTGTCGCGTTTCAGCTCCTGGCACAGTTTAACAAATTCGCCGCCGTAAAGCACAAATAAACCGGCAATCATCACCGATTCGGCTTTGCCACCCTCTTTGTTTTCGGTGGTTTGAAACGATTCGTCGGGGTTGTTCGAGAAGCAGTTGAGGTTTAGACAGTCGTTCCAGTCGGCGCGGCCAATCAGTGGCAGTCCATGTTCGCCCAAATGGTTTACCACATGATAGAACGAGCGGCGCAAGTGGTCGAAAAGGGGAGTGGCTTTGCTCCAGTCGTTATCGAACGGTACCGGTTCGTCGAGTATTTTCCAGTCGCCGGTTTCCTTGATATAGGCCGAAACGGAGAGGATAAGCCATAGCGGGTCGTCGTTAAAGTTGCCGCCAATTTCATTGTTGCCCCGTTTGGTCAATGGCTGATATTGGTGGTAGGCACCGCCATCTTCAAACTGGGTGCTGGCAATATCGATAATGCGCTGGCGGGCCCTTTCGGGAGCCATGTGTACAAAGCCTATCAAATCCTGGTTCGAATCGCGGAATCCCATTCCACGGCCAATACCCGATTCGAAATAGGAGGCGCTGCGCGAGAAGTTAAAGGTAATCATGCACTGGTAGGGGTTCCAGATATTGACCATGCGTTCGAGGCGTGGGTCGCTGTTTTTGATTTCGTACACCGAGAGTTTTTCTTCCCAGTATTTTTTCAGTTCGGCGAAAGCCACTTCAACCTTTTGGCTGTTGCTGAAATTCTCCATCATGGCGTAGGCCTTGGTTTTGTTGACTACCAGCGGGGCCGAGAATTTCTCCTCCTGCGGGTTTTCGACATAGCCCAGAATGAAAACCAAATCGCGGCTTTCGCCCGGTTTTAGCTCGATGTTGAGGCTGTGTGAGGCAATAGGTGACCAGCCGTGTGCTTCGCTGTTGCGCGATTGTCCATCAGCTACCACGTCGGGCATTTCGAATCCGTTGTAGAGGCCAATAAAGGTTTCGCGGTCGGTGTCGAAACCATCGATAGGGGCATTGACCGAGTAGAAGGCGTAATGGTCGCGGCGTTCTTTGTACTCGGTTTTATGGTAAATTACAGAGCCTTCAATCTCCACTTCGCCGGTCGAGAAATTGCGCTGGAAGTTGGTCATATCGTCGAGGGCGTTCCAAAGGTTCCACTCGACAAGCGAGAAGAGCTGGAATTTTTTTGTTTCGGTTGAATGGTTTTTCAGCGAAAGCTTTTGTACTTCGCCTTTGTAACCAAGCGGGACAAAAAAGAGGGTTTCGGCTTCGAGGCCATTCAGTTGTCCGTTGATGATGGTATAGCCCAGCCCGTGGCGGCAGCTGTAACTGTCGAGTTCGGTTTTAACCGGTTTCCATCCCGGCGACCAGATTTTATCTCCCTCTTTGATGTAGAAATATTTTCCGCCATTGTCGATGGGTACATTGTTGTAGCGATAACGGGTGATGCGGCGCAGACGGGCATCTTTATAAAAGCTGTAACCGCCCGAAGTGTTCGAAACGAGTGAGAAAAAATCTTCCTGACCGAGGTAGTTAATCCAGGGAAAAGGAGTCCGCGGGTTATTGATGACATATTCGCGGTTGAGGTCGTCGAAGAATCCGAATTTCATGATTTTTTTATAGCTGTTAAATATTAATGATCAGACGGTAAAGTCAAATATTTCCACTTTTGACTGTTCGTAAATCTCTTTGTTGAAATGGTACAGGCGGCCGGGTTTGTGGTTGACCCCGATCTGTTTTTCTTCCAGTTGTTCGAGATATTTCATTCGCGATACTTTTTTGCGGAAGTTGCGTTTGTCGAGTTCAACGCCCAGAATAATTTCGTAAAGTTTCTGCATCTGCGAAAGGGTAAATTTTTCGGGCAACAGTTCGAAACCGATGGGCTCCTGTTTAAGTTTGTTCCGAAGTGCTTTCAGTGCTTCGTCAAGAATTTCCTTATGGTCGAAAGCCAGTTCTTTGATCTGATCGACGGGATGCCATTTTACGTTACGGCCGCGCCACTCGATGGTTACTTTTTTGGTGTTCAGCAGCGAGAAGTATCCGGTGGTAATGATTCGGCTTTTAGGGTCGCGGCCGGTATGGGCAAGCCATAACTGGTCGGCCGGCTTTTCGAGGCGACGGGGGTTGCCAAAAACTTTAAACTGTTCGAGATAGATATTTTTCAGTCCGGTCAGGTCGTAAAGGATTCGCTGGGCGGCATCGTCGAGATCTTCATCGTCGAAAACATGGTTGCCGGCCAAGGTCAAATCGGCAACCAACTGGTGCCCGCTTTCCGGTTCTACCAATATTCTTTCTACCAAAAGAACATTGAGCTGTTCAAAGTCAAAACCAAATATTACGCAGTCTACAGAAAAGTGCTTGCTTAATTGCGGCATTTGTTCAATCGTAAGTATTAGACATTTTTTTCATTTAGTGTTTTGTGTACACTTAGTTGGTTAAGCCAAAAGTATAACTAAAAATCAAGATTCAAAAACAGAAAAAACGAATTCTTTTGTTGTTGAAACAAGACGACCTGTTTTTGGTGTAGTTTATTTGCAACTAATATGAAATCAGTAGTTAATGGTTTGGGATTGACAATTGTTTAAAATAAATATAAATTATTCGAACATCGATAATGCAAAAAAAAGACCGGCTGTCAACCGGTCTTTTATCATCCATTATCTAAAAATCAAACTGTAATAAAAAGCTCTTCTTTTGATCTCCTCACTTTAGGAAGGGATTGATATTTGTCGTCAGCCGCGCGGTGGCCAATAGCCAGCACCACTTTGGCTTTCAACCCCAGTTGGGCAAGCGAAAGAATAGTATCATAGGCCGATGGGTCGAACCCTTCCATCGGACAGCTGTCGATTCCGGCCTCAGCTGCTGCTACCAGTCCAAATCCCAAAGCAATATACGCCTGATGTGTCAGCCAGGATTCAAGTTGCTCGGCGGGGCGTTGAAGCGAACCTTTAACCATATCGGCATAGCCTGAAAGCGTTTCGAGTGGCAGGTTGCGGGTCGACGAAACCAATTTTAAATAATCATCTGCATCTTTTTCGTTGAAATCGTAGTCGACCGCAAAAACCAGCAAATGCGAAGCATCGGTAATTTGTGTCTGGTTCCAGGAAACTTCTTTCAGTTTTTGGCGAATTTCAGGATTCTCGACCACCAATACCCTGTAACCTTGAAGTCCGAGCGAAGAGGCTGACAACCTGATAGCTTCCAATACATTATTTAATTCCTGTTGGGTCAATTTTTTGGTTGGGTCAAAACTTTTCGTTGCGTATCTTTTATTTAACTTTTCAATTAGTGACATAATAAAGAAAATTTGTGTTGTTAAAATGATACCCTTATTACCTGTGCGGGATTTAAAAGGTTTCGATGCCTGTCGACATTTAACATTAAATTGATGTGAAATGTGCCGAGGCGGTTATAATGGGCGGGCAATCATGATTCCTGAACTCCTTTTGCTTTCAGAAAGATATTGTTCGAAGGGCTCTTCGGTAATAACTACCTTTTTTTGGGTCGATGATGCATGGAGGAAATATATTCGATTCTGGTTTCGAAACATCAGCCCGACGTGTAACACGTCAATACCTTCGATCGGGCTGGTCATGGCAGCAATATCCCCGTCCTGAATATCGGCTTCGGCATCGCCAAACTTAGCCGTAGGGATATAGAAAAAAATACGGGCTGAAAGTTCGGTTTCGATTATTTTGACCTGCTCAATTAATTTATCATTGCTTTTTAGTTGCGGATAGGCTTCGGGCTTGGTGCTCATTAAGTTCAGGTTGATAGGCATCCTTATGCCGCCCAGTTGGAAAGTAACATCATCGAGCAGGCGTTTCGATTCGTTGTTCGAAATCCATTCGCTGAAATAGTGCAACCGGCTGACATAGCCATCCATTTTGCCATTGCGGTAGCGAATCTTCTCGAGTTCTGTTATAAATTGTTTGAAGTTTGGTTTACTGCTTTTTACCGTGCGTGCTATTGCCAGACAGTTTTCAACAAAAGTGGTACAGTCGAGTTCCCGAAGATTGACAACCAGATTTTCTTCGTTGGTTTTGTCAAGAGTCTTGGCCACGTATGGCGTACCCAGAAAATCTTTCCCGATATTGATTATCAGTTCACCAATCGGCAAACTGCGTTGCGCAGCAAACTTGTCGAGTTTGGCCTGAAGGATGGCTTTGTCGGCATCTGTGACGATTATTTTCGAATCGGAAACGATTGGGTTAGCCTCCGGAAAGAAAGGCCAAAAAAGGGCAAGCAAGGTGATTAAAGCAGTCAGTCTGGCTCTTGTGTACATAGCGAGTCGATTTGGTTCAACCACCAAACTTAGCTTATTTATGTCGCTTCTGCAACTCGCGGGCCAAATCCTCCAACCTGAAGCCTTTGTGGGTCATCAGGACAATCAAGTGATAGAGCAAGTCTGACGCTTCATAAATCAATCGTTCGTCGTTGTTGGCCATCGCTTCGATAACGGTTTCGACTGCCTCTTCACCCACTTTCTGCGCAATTTTGGCTGTCCCCGACCGGAAAAGCGAAGTGGTGTAGGAACCTTCGGGCATTTCGGCTTTTCGCTGGTCGATAAAATCCTGTAATTTTTTCAGAAAATCGAGTCCGTTTTGTTCGTTCTTCTCGTTCCAGCAGGTGTCGGAGCCAGTATGGCAAACCGGCCCAACCGGATTGACTTTTATCAACAGCGTGTCGTTATCGCAATCCGATTCAATCGAAATTACATTTAGAAAGTTCCCCGATTCTTCGCCTTTGGTCCAAAGTCGGTTTTTGGCTCGGCTAAAAAATGTAACCTGACCGGTTTCAGTGGTTTTTTGCAGCGCCTCTTCGTTCATAAAACCGAGCATCAGCACTTTCGATGTTCTTTGGTCCTGAATAATGGCCGGAACCAAGCCGTTGAGTTTTGAGAAATCGAGATTCATATTTTATTTTTTGAGGTTTAACGAACGGTAATGCTTTTCGCCCGAAGAAAGTTTTTCAGATCTGGAATTGCTATTTCGCCGAAGTGAAAAATACTGGCCGCCAAGCCGGCATCGGCTTTACCTGTTGTAAAAACATCGGCAAAGTGTTGCATGTTTCCGGCACCACCCGAAGCGATAATGGGAATGGTCAGGCTGTCGGAAAGCTGCGCCAGCGCTTTATTGGCAAAGCCGCTTTTGGTGCCATCGTGGTTCATTGAGGTGAAAAGAATTTCGCCTGCACCACGGCTTTCAGCCTCTTTGGCCCATGAGAATAGTTCTTTTTCTGTTGGGATACGACCACCGTTTACCGTAACTGTCCAGTGATTGTTGGCTTCGCGGGCATCGATGGCTACCACGACAAACTGACTTCCAAAATTGCGGGCCAGTTCATCGATTAATTTGGGGTTTCTAACAGCCGATGAGTTGATGGAAATCTTGTCGGCACCCGACTGCAACAGCGTTTCGGCATCTTTCAATTCGCTGATCCCGCCGCCGACGGTAAAGGGGATATTCAGGTTTTGGGCAATCCGTTTTACCAGCGCCGAGAAGGTTTTCCGGCCTTCGTGCGTGGCTGTAATATCGAGGAAAACCAATTCATCAGCACCCTGTTCGGCGTAGCGTTTACCCAGTTCAACCGGGTCGCCAACCTCACGGATATTGACAAAGTTCACCCCTTTAACGGTTTGTCCGTCTTTGATATCGAGACATGGTATTATACGTTTTGCAAGCATCTTTATATCAGTTTTACTTTTCTTTAACGTCTGCCAGCTAACCAATAAACTTACGAATCTCGGCAAGTGAGATTTTCCCTTCATAAATGGCTTTGCCTGTAATTACGCCCGGAACTCCCATTTGATCAAGTTCGATGATGTCCTGCATTGAGGCAACACCACCGCTGGCAATCAGTTCGAGCGATGGAAACTGATCGAGAATCTGCTGGTAAAGTTCGAGACTTGGACCGGTTAACATGCCATCGCGGGCAATGTCCGTCGAGATAACTTTCGAAATCCCTTTTTCTTTGTAATGGCCAATAAATTGAAAAATTGAAACATCGGTGGCTTCCTGCCAGCCACTTACGGCAATCATCTCGTTTTGGGCATCGGCTCCCAGTATGATTTTGTCAGCACCAAATTTTTCAATCCACGAATAAAATGTCTCCGGATTCTTCACCGCAATGCTTCCTCCGGTAACCATCCGGGCACCGGAATTAAATGCAATATGAAGGTCAGCATCACTTTTCAAGCCGCCCCCAAAGTCAATGATTAACCGGGTATTGGCGGCAATTTGTTCCAATACCTTATAGTTAACAATATGATGTGCTTTTGCACCATCCAAATCGACCAGATGAAGACGCCTGATACCGGCATTTTCGAACATTTTGGCCACCTCCAGAGGATTTTCGTTGTAGATTGTTTTTTGGCTGTAATCGCCTTGGCTCAGCCTGACGCATTTTCCATCAATAATATCGATGGCGGGGATGATTTCGATGGCCATAGTCACTTGAGTTGAATAAAATTCGTCAGGATTTTTTCTCCAATACTGCCACTTTTTTCGGGGTGAAATTGCACGGCATAGAAATTATCCCGCTGTAGAGCTGCACTAAAAGGATTGATGTAATGGGATGTGGCGGCAGTGTCGTTGCCAATGGCTGCATAGTAAGAATGAACAAAATAGACATATTGATTTTCGATATCAGTGTCAAAAAGCGGACTTTTTGTTTTGGCGAGATTGTTCCATCCCATATGCGGAACTTTGGTAATGAATTGATTACCGGGTTCTGGGATAAACTTTCTTACTTGCTCAGGAAAAATGCCCAGACAATCGGTGTCTCCCTCTTCAGAGTGGCTGCACATGAGTTGAAGTCCGAGGCAAATGCCTAAAACCGGTTGTTTTAAATCGACTATAAGTTGATCGAGTTTGTGTTGCCGAAGATAGCTCATCGTGGTCGAAGCCTCGCCAACACCGGGAAAAATCACTTTGTCGGCTTGTTTAATTTTTTCGATATCGTCAGTAACTTCGGCTTGAATACCCAGTCGTTGCAGCGCAAAATCGACTGACATAATATTTCCGGCATTGTACTTAATAATGACTACTTTCATTTCAACTTCTTTAGTCAGCTATTTAAGCAACGTTTCAATTACGTTCACCATTTCCTTAAACTCTTCTTCTTTGTAAAGTCTTGTCATATAGACGATCTTTCCATTTTTGTCGATGATTACGTTTCGGGTGACTCCGGCATTTTTTTCGGCAAAAAGGTTAAAAATGGCGCCACCAGGATCAAGACCAAGCGGATAGGAAATTTTCATATCAGCGGCAAATTTTTGAACTTTTTCCACCGGTTCATCCAAATCAATTCCATAAAGCAGGAATTTAGGATTGCTTTTGTTTGTCAGCCAAATCTCTTTTTCAATTTCAGGCATCTCTTTTCGGCAAACCCCGCACCAACTGGCGGTAAATTGCAACATCACTATTTTGCCTTTAAAATCGCCGGTTGAAATTTTTTTACCGTTGGCCAGCGTCATCGAGAAATCAGGTATTTTATCGCCAATCTTTACAATGTAACCATAATCGGCTGGAATCTCTTTTTGGGGAAGTTGATTTTTATTTTGGGCTGAAGCCGTTATTGAAACTGCCGCAATGAACAGAAAAACCGAGAAATTTTTGAATAATTGTTTCATGCATAAAGTTTGTTAATTGAAAATGACTGTGCGGTTCTTGTAAACCAGGAGTGTGTGTTGAAGATGTTTGTAAACCGCTTCACTCAGTACGATTTTCTCAAGATCGCGCCCTTTGCGAACAAGGCTATCAACGGTATCGATATGCGAAATCCGAACCACGTCCTGGGCTATAATTGGTCCGGCATCGAGGTCGGCAGTTACATAATGGCTTGTTGCCCCAATGATTTTCACCCCTCGCTGGTGTGCCGCATGATAGGGTTTTGCCCCTGCGAATGCAGGCAAAAACGAGTGGTGAATATTGATAATCCGGTTCGGGAAATGGGTTACAAAATCGTCGGAAAGCACCTGCATGTATCGTGCAAGTACAATAAAATCAATGTTGTGAGATTTAAGACGCTTTAATTCTTCAGCTTCAGCATCGCTTTTGTTTTGGCCATTCTTTTCCGAAAGGCAAAATGGTATTCCGAAACGATCGGCTACTGGTTTTAATTTTTCGTGGTTGCTGATTATGAGTGGAATCTCTACATCCCATTCGCCGGCGGTATAGCGGGCTAGAATGTCGAACAAACAGTGCGACATCTTGGAAACGAAAAGCGCCATGCGGGGGCGTTCTTCGGTAAAATGGAGCCAGAATGTCATGCCAAACTTTTGAGCAATCAGTGTCTCAAAATAATCGGCAATTTTATCGCGCGGAATCAAGAAATCGGTAAGTTCCCATTCCACTCTCATGTAAAAAAGGCCTTCTTCACGGTCGACATGCTGATCGAGATAGATAATATTTCCCTGATTTTTATTCAGAAATTCGGTTACTGTTGCCAAAATTCCTTGTCGATCGGGGCAGTGAATCAATAAGATAGCTGTGTTTTTTATCTCTCTTATTTCCTGTATTGTATTCATAAGGTGCCTTTTGTGCTGGGTAGCGATTGCTGAAAGGGGTCTTTGCGAATGGCCATTTTTAGTGCACGTGCAAATGCTTTGAAAATGCCTTCGATTTTATGATGTTCATTTTCTCCTTCTGCTTTGATATTCAGATTGCAAAGTGCTGCATCGGATACCGATTTAAAAAAATGTTTAAACATTTCGGTAGGCATATCGCCAACAAATTCGCGCTTGAAGGCTGCTTCCCAAACCAACCAGGGTCGACCGCCAAAATCGAGGGCAACCTGTGCCAGCGATTCGTCCATCGGAAGACAATAACCGTAGCGCTCGATACCGCGTTTGTCGCCTAAAGCTTTGCGAATCGCTTCGCCCAACGCAATTCCGGTATCTTCAATGGTATGGTGTTCGTCGATGTCGAGATCGCCTTTTACCTGAATGGTGAGGTCGCATCCCGAATGCCGGCCAATTTGGTCGAGCATGTGGTCGAAAAAGCGTAATCCTGTCGAAATATTACTGTTGCCTTTTCCTGCCAGATTAATTTCAATGAAAATATCGGTTTCAGATGTTTTGCGGTTAACCGTAGCTTTACGGTTGAGATTCGACAAGAGTTCGAAGACTTCGTCCCAGCTGGTAGTCGACAGCAAACAATAGGAGTAGAGGTTGCGCTGTTGCATCTCCGCTACGAGATTATTCCAATCGAAAAGAATCGCTTTGGCTCCCAGATTTTTTGCCAGTTCAACATCAGTAAGGCGGTCGCCGATAACGATTGAATTGGCCAGGTCGTAATCTCCGTCGAAATATTGGCTTAGCATCCCGATTCCCGGTTTTCGGGTTGGTGCATTGTCTTCAGGCCGCGTCCTGTCAATGTGAATGTTCCCAAAAGTAACCCCTTCGTTGGCAAAAGCTTTTATCATTTTCTCGTGTGCTGGCCAAAAAGTGTGTTCGGGAAAGGTTACGCTTCCCAAACCATCCTGATTGGTTACCATAACCAGCTCGTAGTCAAGATATTTTTGAATATTATATAAGTTGCGAAATACGTTCGGGATAAATTCAAGCACCTCAAGCGAGTCAATTTGCTGTTCGTTTGGCGGTTCCCAAATCAATGTTCCATCGCGATCTATAAATAGTACCTTTTTCATGGTTGTTTATTGAAATTTGGAAGGTGTATTTTGTAATACGCTGATTAACTGCTGATTTTCTTCAGTAGAGCCAACTGTTATTCGAAGGCAACCTTCACAAAGCAAGATCCTGGAACGATCGCGTACAATAATTTTCTCGCCAACCAGATAGTTGTATAAATCGACTGGTTTCTCAACTTTAATCAGAATAAAGTTCGAATCGGTTCTGAAGATTTTTTTTACCAGTGTCAGTTTGTGCAGATTTTCTATCAAATTGTCTCTCTCTTTTAAAAGAATATCAACCCATTCGGTTTTATTGTTTTCATTTTTAATGAGTTCAATCGCTTTTTGTTGTGTGAGAATGCTCAGGTTATAAGGATATTTGATTTTATTCAACACATCGATTATCGGTTTGGCTGCAAATGCCATTCCCAGCCGCAGTCCGGCCATTCCCCAGGCTTTCGAAAAGGTTTGAAGGATAACCAGATTAGGAAAACTGGCGATTTCGGGCAACAGCGACCTTTCGGGGCAAAAATCGATATAGGCTTCGTCGACGACAACCAAACCCTTAAAGCTAAGGATTATTTTTTTTATCTCGTTATTATCCAGTAGATTGCCAGATGGGTTGTTGGGTGAACAAAGAAAGATTAATTTGGTATTTTCATTCACTTTGGCCAAAAGATCATTGCCCTCCAACTCAAATTCACTGGAGAGATGGCTTTCAATAACTTCGATGTTGTTGATGTCGGCTGCAACGCGATACATGCCATAGGTTGGCGCAATCGAAACAATATTATCAATTCCGGGTTCACAAAATGCCCTGAAAAGCAAGTCGATAGGTTCATCACTCCCATTTCCCAGAAATATTTGCGATGGTTCGACCGGTTTCAGTTTGGCAATTTGAGCCTTTAACTGACTCTGTCGTGGATCGGGATAGCGGTTCCATGGCGTATTAAACGGGTTCTCATTGGCATCGAGAAAAACGGCTGCATCGCCCGAAAACTCATCTCTTGCGCTGGAGTAAGGTTTCAGCGAAAGAATGTTTTTGCGAGTTATATTGTTGATATCAAAGCTCATGTTAATTAAATAATTTCGTTTCTGAAACGGATGGAGGCAGCTCTTTTATGGGCAATTAGCTCTTCGGCTTCTGCCATGGTTTCAATAATTGGTCCTAAAGTCTTAATACCCTCGAACGAAATTTCCTGAAATGAGATAATTTTGCAGAAACTGTCGAGATTGATGCCACTGAAAGCGCGTGTCCAGCCATGTGTCGGTAAAGTGTGATTGGTTCCCGAAGCATAATCGCCTGCACTTTCAGGCGTATAATTGCCAATAAAAACGGAGCCTGCATTGATAATCCGGTCAGCCAGATTTGTGGCGGTTCGTGTTGCAATTATCAGGTGTTCCGGAGCATATTGATTGACAAAAGAAAGTATCTCATCTTCGTCGTTGAGCAAAACGGCTCGGCTGTTTTGTATGGCTTTTAGGGCAATGGCAGCACGCGGCAAGGTTTTTATCTGTATTTCAAGTTCTGTAATTACCTTTTCAATAATGAGTTCGTGGCAGGTAACCAGCAATACCTGGCTGTCGGGGCCGTGTTCGGCCTGCGATAGCAAATCGGAGGCAATAAATGCAGGTTCGGCCGAGTCATCGGCAATAACCAGTAACTCAGATGGTCCGGCCGGCATATCGATAGCACATTCTTCTACCGAAATCATCTGTTTGGCCATGGTAACCCACGAGTTGCCCGGACCGAATATTTTATCGGCCTTCATTACTGTTTCTGTCCCGTAAGCCATTGCAGCAATGG
>CAYOJD010000081.1:0-15460 GCA_964404205.1 uncultured Prolixibacteraceae bacterium | reverse complement strand
TAAGTCTATGCAAAAAAGCACTCATTTAAAATATTACTGCTTATGGTTCTTTTTGTCTTTGTAACATGTAAAGAAGACGATTATGTTCCAGATTTGGAGGGAGTTATAAAAGGTCGTGCGGTACAGGATTGGGATGACGAACCGGTGCTCGATGCCAAAATAACAACCAGTCCGTCAAGCAAAACGGTTTATACCGATGCCGATGGAAATTTTATTATTGAAGAGGTTCCGATTGGCGACTACTCTATTTCAATTGTAAAGGATGGCTTTTCGAGCTGGACGGAAAAAGTGACTGTTTACGAGGATGAAATATCGGTAGTGAAATTTTTTCTTGAAGCTACAACTATTTCTAATCCTGCAGAAGATGCCTTGAAAATAAAAAGCCCTGTCGACGGAGCACTAAAACAACCCTTATCCATTCAATTCGAGTGGTCGTTTCTGAAAGAGAGCTACAAAGGGGAAAAGCTCAGCGTTAGCCTCTATACGATTGATAACGCAACTTTGGCAGAGAAATTGGCTGTAGAGAAAAGTGCAGATACATTGTTTGTGGCTTCGGGATTTAGGTTTAATGGTTCATATTCATGGTATTTAAAACTTTATGCCGAAGATGTGTATATCGGTCAAACCAAAATGTCGAGGTTTGAAACGATGGATATCCCTGAAGATATTTTAGTTTTTACCCGAAAGGTCGATGCCAACTATGAAATTTTTGCGCTCGATACGTTGGGTGAACAAACATATCAGCTTACAAACCATCCGGCAAAAGATTGGTTTCCACGCAAATCGCCAGTCTCGAATGATATTGCCTTTGTGTCGGATCGCGAAAGTAATAACCATATTTATTTGATGAACCCCGATGGGACCAACGTAAGAAAAGTATCAAGACTTCCTGTATCAGGTTACAACAATCCGGGAATTGGATTTGCATGGTCGCCCGATGGGGGTTATATTATTTATCCCAATTACGATAAGTTGATCAAAATCAATAAAGAAGGATATGGCGAGCAGGTGTTGGCAACGGCACCTGTCGGTCGCCATTTTGGTTTTTGCGATTGGTCGAAATACGGAAACAAAATTGTTGTTCAAACAGTAGGGCAGAATATTTACGAATCTGAAATTTATATAATGAATTCAGATGGTACAGATATGAAAATCATTGTCGCTGATTTGCCCGGGCGAACAGAATCGCCGATTGTTTCGATGGACGGGAAACTGGTTTATTTTACGAACGATTCGGGTGGACTAAATGCCTGGGATGGATTGCAACTTGATAACCGTATCTATCAAATCAATGCTGATGGTACAAATTTGGTTGAATTGACTGATGCCAAAGATGCCGGACAAACGATATGGAACCTGAAATTATTGCACACAGGTGCAGGATTGATTTATTCGACAGGGAAAGGCCTATTGACCGATCGGGATATCAGGATAAGGTATTTTAATCAAGGTGCAGGAAATCCGGGAAGTACAAGTTCTATTGGAACAATTAAAAACGGAGATATGCCCGATATGTAAATATATTATTAGTTAAATGTCAGTTTTTTACCTTTAATCCGAAAGAGTTTAGAAATAGCTCCCGGTTCGTTTTTTTCATTTACAGCTACGATTGTAACCAGTTTATTTTTGTAATGGCTTTTTTCATTCCGTGCAATATAATATTGTTGGTTAACGGTTTTGGCCTGAACACGTCGGATGTAGACTCCATTTTCTTTCGACTGAAAGGTCACAATGGCAAATTTTACTTTTTCCGGATCATAAGCTTCTTCGCATTTCCATGAGATAATCCAGCCGCCGCCATTTCGTTGAAGCGCAATATTTTGAGCAACAGGTAACCCGGAATCGGTTTTTGAATAAAAGGCCAAAGAAGAGACCAGAACATCTGTATCGGGTATCAACAACTGGCTCTCAGCGAAATGATTGTTGGTCTGGGCATTTTCAATATCCACTGGTGAACTTTCCCTACGGCTGTTATAAGGAACTGCTTTTTGTTGTAAATAGTTATTTGCCAGCAAATTTTGTTGTTGACTTGACAGTTTTTTTAAGTGGGATATACTATAAAAAGAGAATCCATTGATGCGATTGTTTTGACGAAGCATTTTGATTTGATCACCTATCTCCTGATGGTTTTTCCAATTGGCTTTGGGATCGGTACTTTTGTAAAGTGCCTGCCCAATATAAAGTTCCTTGCCATAACTATTATTGCCCCACCAGTTTGCGAGGGTTTTAAAATCGCCATAACGGTTACCATGCTCCCAATAGAGTTGGGGCATAACATAATCAATCCATCCTTCAGCCAGCCATTTTTTAATATCAGCATACAAATAATCGTACGAACTCATTCCTTTGGCGCCGGCCGAACCAGATGGATCGTCAGCAATATTTCTCCAGACCCCGAATGGGCTGATTCCTAATTTAACCCAAGGTTTTATTTGCTTTATTGTATCGTGCAGACCGGAGATAAATTGGTCAATGTTGTTACGGCGCCAGTCGGCCACTCTTTCAGGATAGAATTCTTTCCCGTATAATGCAAAACTTTTTTTGTCAGGGAATGGCTTATTTTGGACTGGGTATGGGTAAAAATAATCGTCGAGGTGAACCGCATCAATATCATATTTTTTAACGACTTCGGCGATTATTTCCACCAAGTACTGTCTTACTTGCGGGTAACCCGGATCGAGAAACAGTTTTTGGTCGTACGGGCAGGTATATTGCGGGTTTTTGAATGCAAAGCTGGTGGACGAAAGGGAATAGACACCCAGATTACGAACCCTGAACGGATTAAACCATGCATGTAATTCGAGGCCACGTTGATGACATTCTTCAATTATCCAAGCCAACGGATCCCAATATGGTTCAGGTTGTTTGCCTTGCTTTCCGGTTAGAAACCAAGACCAGGGTTCGGTTTCAGAAGCATAAAACGCATCGGCAGCCGGTCGAACCTGTAGTATTACGGCATTAAGATTATACTGCTCAATCAGGTTTAATAAACCAATAAACTCTTTTTTTTGCTGATCAACCGAGAGGTCAGGACTCGATGGCCAATCAATATTATTGATGGTGGCTATCCATACTCCCCGGAATTCCTTTACCGGCGTTTCGGCGGTTGTATCAAACGATATTAAAATGAACCAGAGGGAAAGTATAATGAAGCAATATCTCATGGGCAAGAAAAAGAATTTTGCACAAGGTAATTAAAAACATATTTCTCGTGAATATTTCATTGAGAAATATGTGCATAAAATGAATGGCCGAAAACGTAAGTTAACGGCCATTTTGATTGATATAATGATTTTGATCATGGATAATATTTCACGAATGCTTCCATCGCTTCATATTCGGCCATTCCTAATTCATCGTATAGTTTCGCAGTTGTCCGGTTGCGGTGTTCGGCTCTTTGCCAGAATTCGCGTTCGTCGTCGCCCATAAACATGGCGCCCTCCTTTTGTGATTGATGACGAAGGATTGCTTCGCGTTTGCGGGCCAGCTCAATAGGACTGATTGGAACAGCCATTTCTATCTCATCGGCTTCCCACTCAGCCCAGGCACCTCGGTAAAGCCATACCCAGCAATTTTTCATCCAATCGTTGTTTCTCAACTGTTCGAGTGCAATAAAAATTGCATCCAGGCAGACACGGTGTGTACCATGCGGATCGGAGAGGTCGCCGGCAGCAAAAATCTGATGGGGCTGGACATCTTCCAATAGCTTCATGATAATTTTAACATCTGCCTCACCAACCGGTGATTTGGTTTTAAGGCCTGTTTCGTAAAATGGCAAATCGAGAAAATGTATTTTATCATCACACAAGCCAAAATATCTGAGAGCCGATCGGGCCTCCATTCTGCGTATGATTCCCTTTACTTTACGAACATCCGGAATATCGATTTCGTTCTCTTTTTTATTTTTGATGAAATTCAGAACCTTGTCCTGCTGTTCTTTGGCCATTGAATTTGCTGCGTCGTAATATGAGATGTATTCCTGATGGAAATCAAGAAACCTGCTTACATATTCGTCCGAAACTGCAAAATTTCCAGAAACCTGATAAGCCACATGCACATCGTGTCCTTGTTCAATAAGCCGGAGTAAAGTTCCACCCATCGAAATAACATCGTCGTCGGGGTGAGGGCTGAAAATTACTACTCTTTTTTTGGCAGGATTTGCCCTTTCAGGGCGATATGTATCGTCAACGTCTGGTTTACCGCCCGGCCAGCCGGTAATGGTGTGCTGTAAATCGTTGAATACTTTTATGTTGATTTTGTATGCAGATCCAACGGTTGCAAGCAAATCGCTCAATCCGAAATCGTTGTAGTCTTTACCGGTAAGTTTCAATATTGGCTTCTGGGTTTGTCCGCAGAGCCACAGTACTGCTTTACGAACCAGGCGGTCGTTTGTCCAATCAAGGCTGTCGAGCAACCAGGGCGTTTTAATTCTAATCAGTTGCGAGCAGGCTCCGGCATCTAAAATAATTCTAGCGTTGTCGTGCAACTGGATAAATGAGGCTGGAATTAAGCTATCCGGATCTGCTTCGACCGTTTTTTTTATGACAAGTGCCTTGGATTCACCGAAAGCAGTAAGAATAATTTTCTTCGATTTTAGAATGGTATCAATACCCATTGTAATTGCCCTGCGGGGGACATTTATAAATCCTTGAAAATGACGTGATTCTTCATATCTTGTAACCGGATCGAGTGTAATAATCCGGGTCCTAGTATTTCGGCCGGAACCAGGTTCGTTGAAACCGATATGACCTGTTTTTCCGATTCCGAGCAGCATGAGATCAATTCCACCAACACTTTCAATCTTTTTCTCATACTCACGGCAATAGTCGTGTACTGTTTCGAGTATAATTGTTCCATCCGGAATATGAATGTTCTCTGGAAGAATATCGATGTGGTTGAATAAATTAACCCTCATGTACTGATGGTAACTATGTATTGAATGCGCCGAAAGGGGATAGTACTCATCCAGATTGAAGGTAATTACATTTTTAAAACTTAGCCCCTCTTCTTTGTGCATTCGAACCAGTTCGTGGTAAATGCCCAATTGGGTCGATCCTGTAGGAAGGCCTAAAACACAGTTCTGCTTGATTTTCTGTTTTTCAATTATCAGTGCTGCAATTTCTTTGGCAACCGAAACTGACGCATCGTAACTATCGGGAAAGATGTAAGTGGGCACCTTCTCATACTTGGTTAATACATCACGATGGGTAAGATTGGTTGGAAGAAATTCGACACCATGGTCGAAAATCGGGTTGCTGCTTTGTAATTTATTGTTAATATTCATCTTAGATATAAATTGATGTTATAGAAGTCTCAATAAAAATATTTTACTCGAATATACCGGTTTTAATTGAATTCTCCGGCATTGTATCTGCGTATGATGTGTTCAATCATACCATCCTCTTCCGGATCATACTCACTTTTCAGATTTGCCCCCAACGAAAATGCCATAGCTTGCCAGAAAATTGCATTTCCCCGACCCCGGTATGCTTTGAGCAATTCGTACGGCGACTGCCCTGTTTCGCGATGAATCAGTTTCAGTAATAGTTTTCCTTGCTTGACATCAAGATTTTTCAATGAATCCATGTAAGTATTTTTCACGTAGTCCTGATACCACTTTAAGTAAGCTTTTCGTCTTTTGGGCTCTGTATAAATACTGTCGAGTTCAGTGTTGACGAGTTTTAATTCGCTACCTACAACCAATGCCAACGGGTATGTTTTGAGAACATCGACTGTCAGCTGGTCATATTTTTTTCCTGACGGGCATTCTTGAACTTATACGGCTGGATAATCTCAATTGTTTTAAGATTTAGATGCAAAATTGAATCTTTTGTAAAGACTGGCGGTGTGAAGAGCAACTCTTCCTGCTGAGCTTTCTCTCTTTTTTGTTGCAGCTCAAGTCTGTTGTTCTGGGCTTGTAACTCGTTGATTGATAGAATTACAATTATTATTATATAAAGATATCGAATCATTTTACTTGAAAAATAATGGGAGCGGTAAAGTTACATCATATAAGTTAGATAAACAGAATTAAATTTTGTCCTTTAGTTTAATTTAAACAGTTTTAAACATAATTTGGTTCATCTTTTTCCTGAGTAAAAACGCTTGCGATATTGCGGTGGCGTAAGTCCTGTACTTTCTTTAAAAGCCTTTGTAAAGTGAAATCGATCGCAAAAGCCAGATATTTTGGCAATTTCATCGATTTTGTTGTTGCTGTGGTGCAATAGTATACTGGCTTTTTGGATTTTTCGTTGTTTGATAAATTGCTGCGGCGGCATCCCAAGTTCGCTTTTGAAAAGCCTTGCAAACGAGTTAACGGCCATTCGGGCATGATGGGCAAGAGTCTCGTTGGTTAGTTCTTTATCCAAATGCTCGTCAATCATTCTTAATGTTCCGATTATCCGTTGGTCAGAGGTCGTAAGGTTCCAGTATCCATCAGGTATTTTGCTGACTGTTAAAATGATGATTTTGAATATAATCAGACTGGTTTGTGCTGAAATTTGTTCAAAATTTTCCTGTAAAATAGTGGTGAGTTTAAGCAACTCTGTTTTCATTTCGTCGTTGACCGCAAACGAAAAGATTTGTGGTGAAATGAAATCGAATGGAAATCCCAGATTGAAGTGAATAAAAAGATGAAAGGTGATATCGTGAGGCAAGAAATTGTTTTCGGGTGTGTTGCTATCAATTCGGCCACCCTCGAGACAATAACCTGAGTCGGGTATTGGGTTGTCTTTCAAATAGCTCGAAAAGGGAGTATAAGGTGGAATTAACACAATTGTCTCGGGAGTGAGTTCTGTTGTTTTGCCTTCGTAGCGAATATAGCTACCTCTGTTTTTATTCCAGTAGATTCGCCAGTAGGGAAACGACATGTTGCGGCTTTCCCAGTTGCTGAGCCACCAGTATCGGCAACATAGTAGATTAATATTCAGTCCGGTAAAGTGTTGTTTGATATTTGATGGATCTCCCTCTTCCGGTACTTTGATAAACTTCATAGTGAGATTGTTGTCTAAATTTACAGTGAAGCCCATATTCTGGCCAGCGAAAATCCGGGTGCCTTAATCTCTAAATCGAGAAAATAACCAAAAGGCGTTTGAGTGGTTTCATACCCACTGTTTTGTAGCCTTAATTCAGCAGCATTTAAAAGCGATTGGGTAAATCCAATCGATGCCTTTGAATCAGATAGATGTGAAAACGAATGCAGAACGATTTTTTGACAATTATTTTTTCGTAAGGTCCATTTTAAATGATTGGTTAGCTTTTTCTCCCGACCAGGCAGTTCTTTTTCTTCATCATCAGCCTCAATTTGAATAAATGCTACAATACAATTGCTAAAACTGCTCCCATCCTTAACCTCAGCTGTTTCAACAATTGTTTTTTCTCCGGGCTTAAATGCAAAATATTCGGTATACATAACCAGCACTTTCATAATCGGGCTGACTTTTTGTTGATTATATTGGCCCCAATAAGATATCGTTTCATAAAATTGTAACAAATATTGACAAATATGGTATTTTTAAATCAAAATGAGATTGGAAATGATACGAACCTTTTTAGTTTCTCTGTCCCTGTTAACCATTTCAGTATTTTCGGGGAAAGGCCAGATTTCATATGGTGGTCAACCCGAGTCGTTTACGATTCGCAATAAGGCTTCCGTAAATATACCGTTAGTTATCATGGAAGCTGTTGATAACCGGCAGCTAATTTTAAATGAGGCTTCAATTGTAAGTTCTAAATCGAATATTTTTGCCATAACATTCGATACTGATATCACGCTTGAAAAGGATGGGATATGGGAGGAAACCGAAAATTATAAGATATGGCGTGTAGCCATCAAATCAAATAAAGCCTACTCATTGAATATTATTTTCGATGAGTTTATCCTTCCAACCGGAGCATCTGTTTTTGTTTATACTCCCGACCAAAAGATTGTACGAGGAGCATTTAATGCCAACAATGAGCAAACTTCAGGCAAGTTGCCAATTTATCCACTGCCTGGAGATGAAATTATTGTAGAGTACAACGAACCATTGCATGTGGCTTATCCAGGCAAACTAAGAATATCGCAAGTTAACCACGATTATAAGAATGCTTTTGGCGAAAGACCTTTAGGGGAGGCCGGAAGTTGCAATATTGATGTATTTTGTGCCGAAGCTCAGCCATATGTCAGTGAAAAACAGTCTGTTGTACAGTTGATTATATCCGGTCGTGAGCTGTGCACCGGTACATTGGTGAATAATATACGCAAAGATCGTACGCCCTATTTGTTGACAGCAGGTCATTGCATCGAAAATGAAACAGATGCCCAGAGTTCAGTCTTCTGTTTTAACTACGAAAGTCCGTTTTGCGGCGATGGTAGCAGTGTCAACGGTTATGCCGATCAAACCATGACAGGGGCAATTTTACGTGCCCGAACTGATTTTCTTGATTTTGCTTTGGTTGAACTGGAAAATATTCCTCCTCCTGAATTTCGGCCATATTATTCAGGATGGGACATTTCAACATCTGTTCCGGCTTCTACTTTTTCAATCCACCATCCCAAAGGCGATGTAAAGAAAGTTGCAATTGATTTGGATCAGCCCTCTGTTGGAACATATAGTAAGACAACTTACCTTAATGATGGTTTTTGGCATATTAAAAGATGGGATACAGGAACAACCGAGAGCGGTTCATCCGGTGGGCCTCTTTTTAATAGCAATAAGCTGATAGTTGGAACATTAACAGGTGGTTCAGCCAATTGCGCCAGTTCGGTTGACGATTATTTCTCGATGTTAAACAAACAATGGGATTATTATCCCTCAGCCAATCAGCAATTAAAAGTTTGGTTAAATCCTGATAAAGCCGATGTTGTATCGCTTGAGTCGATAAACCCTTATGAATTGCCTGATTTGTGTGCTTCGTTTTCGAACCAAGTAAACGGCGAAAACTATCTAACCCGGAAAACTAAGGATTTAAAGGGGGTGATATCCGGAAATAATGTTCTGGGAACTACCGAGATTGCTGAGAAATTTACGCAAACCGAAGCGACAACTATCAGTACGATTTCTCTGGGAGTGGCCAGGATATATCGGCGTTCGACATCTACCGAAAGGTTAGTAACTATCAATATAAAAGAAGAAAACGCCGGTAGCGGATTGCCCGGGGAAGC
Source organism: uncultured Prolixibacteraceae bacterium (assembly GCA_964404205.1). Taxonomy (GTDB): domain Bacteria; phylum Bacteroidota; class Bacteroidia; order Bacteroidales; family Prolixibacteraceae; genus CAZWBR01. Next base: position 6,315 of record CAYOJD010000081.1, on the reverse strand, counting down.
ACTGTTTACCAGAACATTACCATTAAGCACATTGGAGGCAGGGAAGATGAATCTTATTTCACTTGATTCTCCAATTATGGTAAACGGCAATTATTTTGTTACAGTCGGCTTTGATTTTAAGCTTTCAACTGATTCACTGGTACTTTATCATGCCGCTGAGAGAGCAGAATTATCGAAAAACAGGGCGTATGTAAAGATTGGAAGTGACTGGCAACCCTTTTACTGGGTTCCTCAAATTGCAATAAGCACCTCTTTGCTGATCTCGGTGAATGGCTGTAACAGCGAACTTGCTGATCCTGAAAAACCGGCACCGATTCCAGGTGAAAATAGGTTCGCGTTACGGTATCCGTTAGGCACGGGCTTGAATTATATTTCACTGATAAATAACGGGGATGAAGAGTTCGGTACAATTACCATTTACGATAGAAACGGAAAAATTATATCGATAACCGAACATATGCTTACTAATACTCCACTTGATATATCGTTAAATGGATTGTCTGGACAGGGAATATATTATATGCGGGTCAGTACCACAACAGATACACAAACGTTAAAATTAATTGGATTAAATGCTTATTAGAATTGATTCAAAAATTGAATTTACTCCTTTATATGAAAAAACTGCTGAGGGAACTAAAATTTTCCTTAACTTGTAAATAGAATTTAAAAGATTTGTTTCACAAATAGTAACTGCCAAAATCACACTGAAACAATTGCTGGTTTTTAATTAGCGTTTACTATTTTGTTTACTTTTGTTTAGTATTATGCTTAATTAATAATATCGGGATAATGTTGGATAAGTCCAGAAAAATAAGGCTTTTAATTGCAGAAGATATTGATGATAATTTTCTGTTGATCAGTGCTTTGTTGAAAAATGACAATTTTGAGTTGATCAGGGCAAAAGATGGGGCTCAAGTTGTTGAAATAGCTCGCCAAAAAGATTGCGACATCATTTTTATGGACTTGAAAATGCCGGTTTACAGTGGTATCGAGGCAACTAAAATGATTCGTATGTTTGATAAAAACGTCCCTATTATTGCTGTAACAGCTTTTGATTATGGTCAAATCAGGGACGAAGCCCTGGAAATAGGCTGTAATGATTTCTTATATAAACCATACAATATTAATGTTTTAAGAGCTGTAATCAATAAATTTTCATAAAAGGGCTTTGATGAAATAATAGAGCATTATTCCTGATGCAATTAGCTTTAAAACAATTCCGCCCATAAAACCGATAAACGAACCGAACCCGGCTTTAATCGCCATTTCCTTGTTCCCACCCAACCATTCGCCGAGAACAGCTCCAATAAACGTACCTGCAATGATTCCCAAGGGCGGCCAAAGAAAACCGGTAATCATTCCAATCAAGCTGCCCCAAATTCCATATTTGCTGCCTCCAAATTTTTTAGTTCCCCATATCGGTATAAAGTAATCGGCTGCCGAAACGGCAATGGTGACAAGTGCCCATGCAATCAAAAATTGATTGCTGAAGTCAATCCTGGTTGTAAAGTGGAGAATAAGTAATCCAATATAGGAGATTGGCGGACCCGGTAATATCGGTAAAATACAACCAGCTATACCAATGAGCATAAATACTGTACCTAAAATTATTAAAAGTATGTCCATCGTTTGTTTGAGATATTAATATTTGATTATCAGCTCTATAAAAACTTATAAGAAGCAGAAAGGAAAAGGGTTTAAAAAATATTACTGAAAAATAAGAAAAAGTTCGATAATAGTGAACCTTTTTTGGACTGGTGCGTAATATAGGTACAATCATTTCATAAGTGTTAGGTTTTTAGTTTGGTTAGGTTTTAGTTTTAGTTGTTTTTACAGAAAGATGTTGTATTTGGGTATTGAACCCCGGATTCTCCCTGAATCCTGGGTTTTTTTATTTAATTCGCAGAAATTATCGAATCCCGGTGGAAAAAGAGCTATTCATCAGTCAACTGAAGTTGCACATCATTGTAGTAATTTACGGCTTTACGGCTATACTTGGCAAATTGATTCAGTTACCGGCTTACGAACTGGTTTGGTTCAGGATGCTAATCGCCGTAATTTTCTTCTTTATCTATCTAAGAATAAAGAATATAGACTTGTCGATCAGCAAAGGTGATTTTCTTCGGATTTCAATGGTGGGCGTGGTGGTTGCAGCACACTGGATTGCCTTCTTTGGCGCAATTAAACTCTCGAATGTTTCGGTTACGTTGGGATGTTTTGCCACAACAACGTTGTTTACAAGTTTTCTTGAGCCTTTTTTCTTTCGGAAGAAGGTCAATTGGCTGGAAGTATTGACCGGCATCATCATCATTGCCGGGCTTTATCTCATTTTTACTTTCGAGATGCACTATGTTTCGGGCATTCTGGTAGCGCTTTTATCGGCTTTTCTTGCGGCACTGTTTACGGTATTGAATAAGAAACTTATTGCGAAACATCCGGCTTCGGTAATCAGTTTTTATGAGTTACTGGGAGGCTGGTTTGTCCTGACTCTTTTTTTCCTGATTCCGGAGGTTACAGATAAAGCCAGTTTTGCATTGCCAACGGCTTCGGATTTAGCTTATCTGTTTTTACTTGGTACCGTGTGTACGGCTTATGCCTTTGTTATTCAGATTGATGTGATGAAACATCTTTCTGCTTACATGGTTACATTAACCATAAACCTCGAACCGGTTTACGGGATAATTATGGCTTTCCTGTTTTTTGGAGAATCGGAAAAGATGACAGCAGGTTTTTATATTGGTACCTTAATCATTTTGTTGACTGTTCTCAGTTTCCCAATGATGAACAAATATTACAGTAAGCTTCAGCGGGTGAGGGCTAATCGAATTGATTGATAATTCCCTGATCCAACAGTTCTGGTTCAATTTCCAATTCATTTTCAAGGAATTCGTCCATTTCTTCTTCTGATGGAAATTCGGCGACTAAACCATTATAAACAATTGTCCAACTTTCCTGCGATCGAAGAATTTTTAACCCTGGGAGTTCTTCGCTAAAATCTTTAACCGGGAAACCAGGCTCCATTCCTTCGCCTTCTTCAATAACCTGAAGATATTTGGCGTAATAGCCGGATGCTTCAAATAGTTCGTCCTGAAGTGCTTCGTCGTCTGACCGATCGTAGAAATCAGAAACCTCAATTCTGTAAACTTCCATTACTCCTTCCGGGTTGACATACAGTGTGTCAGCAAACGGGCGCTCAGGAATTGTTGTAATTTCTTCGAAAGCAATTTCGGTAACTTTAGCCAGAAACCGTGGTTTGTGATTATGCAGGATAAAGTCGCTACTCTCTTGATTCGATGCTGTAAGATCGTTGCAGATTAGAAACTTACTTTTTTTTGTCAGTGTCATATTTATTCAGATTGAACGATTGAATTCGTTTGGCAAGTTAGAGAATTAAATCGGGATTATGGGTCAAATTACTATTTTTGGGTATGGCAAACGACCTCTATATTTTTCATCCAACCTGCGAACTGGCAGTAGCCAATGGTTCACCTTACTACATGGCTCCTGCAAAACTTCGTGAATTTGAAGCCAATTTAGCTTCTTTGATGGCATTTCTGGCCGATTGTAATGATTTTGTGGTTGTAAGAGATGCTGTTTCAACTGAATTTATTCAATATCTGAATGTTGCCGGATTTTCACCGCCCCTTTTTATCAAAGATAACCTATTGGGTAATATAGATTATACAAATAATTTCCCCGGAGGTATCCATCGGATTTTACCTTGGGGGTGGAGTCCTGTGATGCACCATCTTTTTTCCGGATTAATTAAAATTGCAAACCCGCTTATTGCATCAAAATATTCAGAATGGAAAAACATTCATAAAGAGTTGTTCGGCCGTCATTCATCGTTACAAATTCTTCGCCAGATTGTATCGGATGATAGTGAAGGATGGATGGTTCAATCATCGGAATTGGCCTTAATCGTTAAACGATTAGATGATATTGTGTTGATGCAAGAACCAGGCGGACAGCTTGTGGTTAAGTCGCCCTGGAGTTCTTCCGGTCGCGGCATGCAAGTTCTTCGCGAAAACGAGCTAAATATGACCAATATTCAGGTGATTTCAGGTGTCTTGAGGGAGCAGGGTTTTGTTCTGGTCGAGCCTTGGCACAATAAATTGGCTGATATTTCTTTTCAGTTTTTTTCGAATGAGAAAAACGAGATTGAGTTTTTGGGCATAACCAGTTTTACTACCGATAAAGCCGGGCGTTTTACTTCGCAAAATCTTCACGAACTTTCGTTCGATTTGTCGAATGAAGTGAAAGTTTTTTTTAATCGGCACAAGGAGTCAATTGTTGGAAAGATAAGGTCAAAATTATCTGAAAGTAGTTATGCTACTGAGTATTATGGGTGGTTGGGAGTCGATACGTTAATTTACAGAAATGTAAACGGTGAATTGGTCTGGCATCCTTGCATCGAGATAAATTGTCGCTTTACAATGGGAGCAATCGCTTTGCGATTGCGAAGACATCTGGCTGAAGGTTCGCAGGCTAAATTTTTCATTTACAGGGGTGAGAATGGATTGTTCGATGATTTTGTGAAAATGATGATTGAAAAATCACCGTTAAAATTATCAGGGAATCTGATTCACGAAGGCTTTCTGGCACTGACTCCATTTCAATCCGGGAATCTGTTTGGTGCGTACCTTGTTGCCGAAAGAACTTGAATTTAATCTTCCAATTCTTTTAACAATTGCTGAAAGAGGGGATTATTAAAAGGTTTGTAGGTTTCTTCCATAGGACGGTCGTTAATTTCAGTTATAATCTGACCTATTTTGGGATCATTCTCTGATAGTCCGGTTAACCGGGCAATTTTTTTAATTATAACCTCATCTGATTCGCCATTCTCCCTTAATTGGTTGATTGTGTTAAGAATAGTTGCTGCTATGCTACCGCCGGTTTTTTGTCCCAGAATTTGTTCCATGTTCTCAAGCAATTTGCTGACCAGTATTTCCTGAGAACTGATTTTATCGATGTGGCTCATTTTTTATTCGTTTTCTCTTTTAATTCTTTTGAAAGTCTCCTTTCTGGTTAGCAACATCGGAATAGAAACTCCGGCAGCTAATGCCATCAAAATAAAAATTGCTTTCAGTCCATTGTTAGTGGTCTCGGCAAGTATGTTCAGGTAGTTGTTTCCGCTAATATCTTCGCCCAATAGCTTCATAAAACCAAGCATCATCCGGTAGGCAAAAGCACCGGGAACCATTGGTATAACAGAAGGGATCGAGAAAATAAGGGGTGGAGATTTTTGGTGATGTGCAGCGTAAACGCTGATAAATCCTATCAGAGAGGCACTTGCCAATGAAGCCACTGTTATGCCAATTTCAAGATTCATTAAAGTGAATTTGCAGAAACCGCCTATTGCTCCCATCATCCATATTATGGCTAATGTTCGTTGCGGTACATTGAATAAAATGGCGAAGCCCAGTGCGGCGAAACCCGACCACAATCCCTTCTCTAACAATGTAATTAATTCCATATCAGATGTTGTATATTATCATTGCACCCATCAGGCCCAGTGCAATTGCAAAGGCGATAATCATTCCGTGCACGCCTCGGGTAATTCCATTCAAGAGGTTTCCATCAATTAAATCAGTAAATGAGTTAATTAACGGAACACCCGGTACCAAAAATAAAACCGATGTCGCAAAAGCTGTTTCCGGTGCTTTACCCAAGCCTAATACCACGCCCATTCCCGAAACAAGTGAGGCGGCAAAGGCGGCAAATCCGACACAGAGATAAGGGTTAAATCCTTTTTTTACAGTTTCTTGTCTGATAAACAGTCCAAAGAAAGTTGCAATAAATGCGACTAAAAGCTCAACACCTTCGCCACCAAAAAGCCTGCAAAACGAGGTTCCGGCCAGCGAAACTAATAGTAGTACAATCAAACGGGGGTAGTGGGGAAGGGCTACCAATCTTTCCAAGTCTTTGTTAATTTGGTCAACTGTCCAGTTTTCTTCCACAACTCGCCAACTCATACGGCTTATGCCTGAAACCAACAAAAAATTGACTCCATGAGGCGATGTCCGCTTTAAGCTGGCTACAAAATCGCTGCTCTCTTCATCACTAACCCTGAGCATTAATGTTCGATTCGTGATCAGTAGTTCAACATTATAACCTATGGCTGCCGCGATGCGGTTTACGGTGGTTCTGATACGACCGGTACTGGCCCCGGAACTCATCAGCAATGTCCCAACTTTCAGAAGCATCGATTCAACCTTTTTTATTTCTTCCAGATTATCCTTCATGGTCGGTATTTTTGACAAAATTAGGCCTAAAAGAGTTTATCTTAGTCCTCTATTCAGAAATTTAATG
>CAYOJD010000080.1:0-15837 GCA_964404205.1 uncultured Prolixibacteraceae bacterium | reverse complement strand
AGCCATTGCTTCGATACAGGTACGACCCACATTATTAAACGGATCCTGTTCGGTAAGCGACCAGCCCGAAGTTTGTGAGTGGGTACGTAGCGCCATCGATTTTGGATTTTTGGGATCGAACTGTTTCACCAGTTTGGCCCAAATCATACGCGCAGCGCGCATCTTGGCAATCTCCATAAAATGGTTCATGCCCACAGCCCAGAAGAAAGAGAGACGCGGCGCAAAGGTGTCGACGCTCATGCCTGCTTTAATACCGGTACGAATGTAATCCAAACCATCGGCCAGCGTATAAGCCATTTCGATGTCGGCTGTTGCGCCGGCTTCTTGCATATGATAACCCGAAATCGAGATCGAATTGAACTTGGGCATATATTTCGACGTGTAATCGAAAATATCGGCTATAATCTTCATCGAGAATTCCGGCGGATAGATGTAGGTGTTACGCACCATAAACTCTTTCAGGATGTCGTTCTGAATCGTTCCTGAGAGCTCTTCCAGTTTAGCCCCTTGCTCCAATGCCGTTACAATGTAGAATGCCAGGACCGGCAATACTGCACCGTTCATGGTCATTGAAACCGACATTTTGTTGAGTGGAATCTGATCGAACAAGATTTTCATATCCAGAATCGAGTCGATAGCCACACCAGCTTTACCAACATCGCCTACCACGCGTGGATGATCAGAGTCGTAACCACGGTGGGTAGCAAGGTCGAAAGCTACTGATAGACCTTTCTGCCCGGCAGCAAGGTTGCGGCGGTAGAAGGCATTTGATTCTTCAGCGGTCGAGAAACCGGCATACTGGCGGATTGTCCAGGGCTGAATGACATACATGGTCGAGTAAGGTCCGCGGAGATAAGGAGCTTTACCTGCAGCATAATTGAGGTGTTCCATACCTTCGAGGTCCTCTTTGGTATAAACGCCTTTAACTGGAATCTGCTCAGGAGTAATCCAGTTCTTTTCCACTCCGTGTTTTTCGGCCCAGCTACAAGCGCACTCAGTGCTGCCTGCATTGGTATTTATATTGATACTTTTAAAATCAGGTTTCATTCTTACTTATTTTATGCCCAGTTTTTGATTATATGAAGCCAATGCTTCCAACAAGTTGGTTTTCACATTGATAAAATTTTCAATCCCGATAGCTTTAAGGTCATCAGAACAGGCAGGAGCACCGGCAACTACAAACATGGCTTTGCCATCGAGCGCGTTGAAAGCAACAGGGGCAAATTCGGCATATTCGTCATCCGAACTGCAAATAACCACGATATCGGCTTTGGCTTCGAGTGCAGCTTTAACACCTTCTTCGGCGGTATCAAAACCATTGTTATCGACGACTTCGTAACCAGCTACAGCAAAGAAGTTACACGCAAACTGAGCGCGGGCTTTGCGCATGGCCAGGTTTCCGATGGTAAGCATATAAGCTTTCGGGCGTTTGTTGGCTTTGGCAAATTTGTCAGTAGCATAACGAATGGCTTCGAACTCCTGCGCCCCACGGAAAGTTTTAATGGTTTCCACTTCAGCACCTTCAACGGTTTCGTCTTCAACTTTGAAAAGACATGCGCACAACTCGATATCCAGTTTCTCGGTAAAATTCGGGAACTGATTAATACCCAGCAAATTTTCGCGACGGGTTGCCACTGCTTTCTTGCGTTTGTCGGCCATCTCTTTTACCTGCGCCTGGATAAATCCGGCACGGAAAGCCGCAATAAAACCACCTTTTTCCTGTACTTCGATGAAAAGTTTCCAGGCCTGTTCGGCTATCGAAGCAGTCAATGTTTCGATATAATAAGAACCGGCAGCAGGATCGGCAATCTTATCAAAATGAGCCTCTTCCTTCAACAATGCTTGTTGGTTGCGGGCAATACGTTCTGCCAATTCGGTTGGCTGCTCATAAATGGCATCGAATGGCAAAACGGTCAACGAATCGGTTCCGCCCAATACAGCCGACATGGCCTCGGTTTGGGTACGGAGCATATTGACATAGGGATCGTAAATGGTTTTGTTCCAGGTCGATGTTTCGCAATGAATGTTCATTGCAGCCACACAAAGGCAAACGCCATCCTTGCAATCGCCTTCGCAGGTACACTTGCTGTCGCAGAAACATTTTGGGGCATAGGCCTCAACAATTTTGGCCCAAAGCAAACGTGCAGCACGCAGTTTGGCCAGCTCGAGAAAATAGTTGCCTCCGATACCGAAGTTGAAACGGATTTTAGGGGCCACCTTACCGGCATCGAGACCGGCTTCGGTAAGTTTGGTCAGGTATTCGGCACCGATAGCCAGCGAGAAACCCAACTCCTGTACGATAGACGAACCTGCATTGTTGAAATTTTTGCCATTTACACCAATTACTTTGGTGTTGCAAAAACCATCGACTGCTTCGATAATCTGTTTGGCTTTTTCAAACACTTCGGTCTCGCCGCAACAGAATTTACCTCGTAAGGTAAAACGGCCAATCGGATCGTGGTTAACAGCCAGTTTAACAGTTTCGGTTGCATAACCAGCCTCTTTAACAAAAGCGGCCAAACTTGTAACCAATGAACCATTTTTACAGGCCATCTCGAAATTCACTTCAGCAGCATCAAGGCAGATATCTTTCAGCAAAATTTTCAAATCGGCCACACTAATTTCAGCGCAGTTTTCGAAAACAAAACCAATGGAGTTGATTCCTTTCCCAAGGATCTCCAAAGCCTTTTTATTAGCTGATTGATAATCGGTTACCTGAATGTCCTGACGAACAAGCCATTCGTTGCCTTTCACCTGTTTTCCACGGACGTAAGGAAACTGTCCCGGAAGATTTTGAGTAAAGGCAAGATTCTCAATATTTTCTGACCGATAATACGGCCTCACGTTGAATCCCTCGTTGGTTCTCCAGACCAGGGTCTTATCGTAATCCTTACCTTTCAGGTCGGCTACGATTTGTGCTTCCCAAGCCTCTGTCGATACAGGAGGAAATTCAGCAAACAACTTTATATCTCTCTCATTCATAATAAAATAACTATTTAGAAAAATCGTGCTGCAAAGTTAACGGTTTAAAACTTAATAACCTGAAAAAGAGCCGCGAATTTTGCCCAGACTGACAATTATCATTATTGCAGCCCTACTGTAGGAAAGGTATTGCATTTTGTTCATACGGGAATGGATATCGAATACAAGCTTTATTTCAAAAAAATCCCCCGGTCAGATGCACCGGGGGTTAACCTAAAGACCCCTGAGATTTGGGGATGACAGAAAAGATTATTTGAACAATGTGATATATAGACCTGTAATAATCGCGGTTGTAATCACACCACTGATGTTGGCACCTAAAGCTTCAGGCAAGATCATCGACTGTGGATTAACCTTATGCACCTCTTTTTGAGCTACTTTAGCTGTTGTTGGAACGCAACTTACGCCTGCAATCCCAATCACCGGGTTGTAATTTCCTTTTTTTACAAAATAGAGAAAATAACCTCCCATGATGCCTCCAACACCCGAGAGCAATAGGGCAACGATTCCCAATACCAGAAGCATCAATATTTTGGGATTTAAAATCAGGTGGGCTTCGCAAAGAATTCCAAGCAACATTCCCAGAAAGAATGTCGAACCATAGAGTAATGGCCCTTCGATAAAATTTTGCACGTGCATTAAGCCCGACTCGCGAATGGCAATTCCAATAAATAAAGAGAAAAACAGGGGGGCTGCTACAGGGAAAAGCAGGCACAGAACGACACAAAGAATTGACGCAAATCCCAGTTTCACCCCACCTGATATCTGTTTGGTATTGCCTTTTTCGCGCGTCATTTTAATTCCTCTTAACCTGGCAGGTATCAATGCCCTGATGAGGTAGGGATAACCACCATATGTTAGTCCTAGGTAGAGATAAGCCACTACCGTAATGGGTACAAACAAATCTTTCGAGAGGTTTAGCGAAGTGAACAGAACCATTGGCCCGTCGGCTCCGCCAACCATTGCAGCTGAGGCGGCATCCTGTATACTTAATCCGAACAGCATGGCAATCGGAATCGTCAGGATGGTACCCATTTCGGCAAATACGGCAATTATCATACTGGTAAATGGCCTTTTCAGAATATAGCTGATATCCAACATAGAACCAATGCCCATAAATATAAAGCAGGCTATCAAACCATTGCTAAAGGTGAACGTATAAATGGGCTGCAAAAAGTCGATCTGTAACAGGTCGAGCAATTTGTTGATGTCGGTAGTCAGCGGGTCGACAAAGAGATTGCCCTGTGAGCCATCAGGCATCACCATCGACGAAGCATTGATAGTGGCCATCCCCAATCCCATCGGTATCATCAGCAACGGCTCGAGCACCCCTTTCTTCCCCAGATAAATCAACAGCAAACCGAGGATAATCAGTCCGATGCGCGCTACGGCAATATAAGTTTCCGAAGTTATCAGGGTATAAACGCCCTGAAAAAGTTGTCCGAAATCATTACCGCTCATGATAGAAATTTAAAAGTTCGTCATTCGAGCCGGCAGCCGTTTTTTTGAACTCGCTGACTGTTTTTTTATTTCGCATCATCGCCTGACGGATGTTATTTCCGGCTACCGTAACGACTGCAGCAATACTGAATCCTCCTTCTGGTAGCTTTTCGATGGTTTTGGCCAACATTTTAATGACCAATGCCACAAACATTGAAATAAGAAAAGTCATGCCATATATAAACATGATTTCATTGAAAACATTCATAATGAAAGTATTTAAAATAAGTAATTAGAATATGGAAAACCGGAAATAAAGCACAACAATCCTGCTCCGGGCACAGGAGATATCAAATTGGAAGGTCAATGAATCAACGTTGGATTTTGCGGATAAAAGTGAGTGAATGAAACAGGTCACAGGGCAGCAACTGGCTAACAACCCTTTCGTTGGTCTGGTTAATCTGGCGATGATATTGGGCCACCCTAATAAAACGGATGCCACAGGTAGTTTTCTGTTGAATTTTACGATCTTCCTGAAAAAGCCTGCATTCGAATTCGCAGGGTTGAATAAAGTTAATTTGCGAAGGAAGGTCGTCTGGGGCTATATCGATGGAATAATTCGATTCTGTCTGCGCCTGTTGGCCATCATAGTGATGCGATACCTCAGCATAAGCCTGGGTATCGACCACAATCAGGATAAACCCGATAACCAACCAATAAGCAATCTTTTTGAACATATCAGACTGAAATACGACTGGGCGAAGTTAATTAGGGATAACAGCGAATGTACTTCTGCCGAAGGCAATTTAACGAATTATTAATATTAACATTTTCGAATCGGGCGAAATAAACAAATAACCCCTGTGGAAATTTCACAGGGGTTATTCTTCTTTGATGTATGGTTTATTCTTTCCAGGGAACCAACGTCGAAGGATAATAATTGATATCCTGAGCTTTAAAGCGTGGACCATGAGCTGCAAGACGGGCTTTATATTCGTCCCAGTTGCGTAGTTCCGGTTTGGTCCAGGCTACTTCAGCGATTCCGGGAAGCCTTGGGAAAACCAGGTACTCAACTTCATCAAGTTTCGCAATGGTTTCTGACCAAAGCGGTGCTTCTACTCCAACAATATTCTCCTTTGTAACCCCGGGAGTGTAAGTTGCAGGATCCCAGTTGTAAGCTGCGTCAACTTCGATATAAGCAGCCCAGTGGAGGCCAAAAACTGAAGTCGAGTCATACTGCATATCGAGATAGGCTTTCTTTGCCGGAGAAACAATCACCTTTGCACCTTGAGCTACAGCTGCTTTTGCATTCTCTTCTTTCGCCCAGAATTGTGCTACCGAAGTTGGCTTAAGCGTAGCCAGAGCCACCTCGTCCCATCCAATCATCGTTTTTCCATGCGCATAAACAATATCCTGAACGCGATTGATGAACGGGATATAATCTTCAATTTTGGTCACATGCGAGTCGTCGCCGCCAACATGAATATATTGACCGGGAGTGATGGCCGCCAGTTCGCGGATAACATCATCAATAAATTTATAGGTAACCTCGTTTTGGGTACAAAGTGTGCTAAACCCTACTTCGGTACCGGTATAAAGTTCGGTTGCTTTGCCGCTACAGTTCAGTTCGGGATACGAAGCCAGCGCTGCATTGGTGTGTCCGGGCATATCAATTTCGGGGATAACAAGCACATTGCGCTCAGCAGCATATTTTACCAAATCGCTGTACTGTTCCTGGGTATAAAAACCACCGGCTCCACCACCCACCTGGGTAGTTCCGCCATGAGCGGTCAAATTGGGCCACGACTTGATTTCAATGCGCCATCCCTGATCATCAGACAGGTGCAGGTGAAGCACATTCATTTTGTAAGCTGAAATATAATCGATAAATTTCTTCACATCATCGACACCAAAGAAGTGACGGGCTACATCGAGCATTGCCCCGCGATAACCAAATTCGGGATAGTCGCGAATGGTTCCGGTAGCCAAGTGCCATGGGCCTTGCTGAGTGCTTTTCATTTCGATGGCAGCCGGCAACAACTGTCTGATAGTCTGCAATCCGTTTATCAAACCGGCAGGCTGGTTAGCCTCTAATTTCACCTGTTTTTCGGTGATGGTGAGCTGATATCCTTCATTTCCCAAATCGCCATCGTTGGTTAGTGTCAGCAAAATACTTCCTTTGGGGGCTTCCTGTTCAGCAGCTTTGACCTCAATGGCCAGTCCGGTTGCAGGGTTTAACTGGTCGGCCAGCAGTTGTCCGATTTTCATCAATTCTTCATCGCCACCTGCAACATAAATATCCGTTTTATCTGTCAGCTCGAACGAGCTGTTGGTCGCAGTTACTGAAACCGGTTTTGGAATCAGATTCTCTTTGGCAAGGTCGGTTACAATTGTTTTGTTTCCGCACGAAGCCACAACGGCAGCTAATGCTACGCCGAGTGATGCTTTCAATAGGTAGTTGATTTTCTGTTTCATCTGCATTTAGTTAATTTGTCCTGCACGAAGGTAGAAAAAAAGGTGGAACAGTGGAAAGGGGAATATAAAAACAAAACCCCGGGTTTGAAGCCCAGGGTTATTGAATATAAATTCGATTCGAAAAGATTATTTCTTTTCTGCATCTTTTTTCTCTTTGCAACAGCCAGCGCCCTCTTTTTTGTCGGCACAAGCTTTTTCTTTGTCTTTGCAGCAACCTTCTTTTTTATCCGATTTTTTATCGGCAGGTTTCTCTGCACTCTGTTCTTTTTTCACGGGTTCCTGTGCAACTGATGCAACAGGGGCACAAACGGCCAATGCGAATACAAATGCTACTGCTAAAATGATTGACTTTTTCATAATCTGATATTTTTAAAGTTTACAAGAGTTTATATAATCCCAAAAATAGGAATCTTTTCCATTCGTTGCCATAATTATTTGACTTAATGCTGTTAATGATTTGTTAAAACTGATTTTCGATTTAACTTCTTATTACTTTTGAACCATTAAGTTTTGTTTCGACAATTGTAATTACGCTTTTCGGCTATAAATGTTTCGGGCTAAAATGATAAAACTCAAAAAAATAGAGCGAGAGGGTCTGTTGGCCGGATTAACCTTCCTGTCGCTTATTATGCTGATAGCCATTCAGGTATCGTGGATTCTGAAAGCAGCCCGCCTCGAGGAGCAGAACTTTAACCATCGGGTGTCGCACGTTATGATTAACATCAGCGACGAAATCAGCAAAAGGGCTTCATCGTGCAATATCATGAACGACTATATCTGCGGACGTGAGTGCCCGATGTCATCAAAACACGACAAAATTCATGAGATAGACAGCATCATCAGGGTTAACCTGCAAAAAAACAACATTGAACTCGATTATAACTTCTCGATAGGCGACTCGCTGTCCGACTCGCGTAAACACAGGCTCTTTTCGTCGAAGTGTTACCGCCAGCATGTTCAAGGCTTTACAGAGAAAGATGGGATAAAGCTCTATATGCGGTTTCCTGGCCGAAACGATTTTTTGCTGGCGCAGATGAAGGGATGGTTTATTGTTTCGCTTTTATTTATCCTTTTCGTTGCCGCTTCATTCGTGGTAACTTTGCGGATGTTCCTGCGCGAAAGGGCAATGGCACGCCGTACAGCCGATTTCATCAACAACATGGTGCATGAATTTCAGACTCCTATAGCCAATATTATGCTGGCATCGAACCTGATACGCAAACAAAAACCCAACAGCAGGATTGAGGAATACAGCGGGATAATTCTCTACGAAAGCCAAAAAATGGAGCGAAATGTCGAAGATCTCCTGAGTGTATCGGGTATTGGCCAGCAAACCGGAGCACTACTCCCGGTTGATATCCACGAAGAGATTCATCAGCTTTCCTGTCAGTTTAAGTTCAGGTTCGACGAACGCGATGGCCAATTAACCGTCGATGCACAGGCTGAAAAACACCATCTGATGAGCGAAAAAGGCCATATCTCGACAATGCTCTCAAATTTGATAGACAATGCTTTGAAATACAATAACGGGTCACCGGTTGTTGTTATTTCAACTCAAAACAGAGGAAACAACCTGATTATAACTGTGGGTGACAATGGTATCGGGATTCCGCAAAGCGAACTGAATGCTATTTTCGATAAATACTACCGGGTATCGACCGGCGACCTGCACAACATAAAGGGTTTTGGCCTCGGACTTACCTGCGTGAAAAAGATTGCCAATCTTTATCGCGGAAGTGTAAAAGTAGAGAGCAGTGTCGGAAATGGGACTACATTTACAATAACCTTACCGCTAAACGATGAGCAAGGCAAAAATTAAGATTTTACTGGTAGAAGACGACTTGTCGATGGGCGTATTGATGGTCGACTTTCTCACGCTGGAAGGGTTCGACGTTGTGTTACAGCGCGATGGCAATGCAGGCTGGAAAGCATTTCAAACCATTCCGTTTGATTTTTGCATACTCGACGTGATGCTCCCCGGACTGGACGGGTTTTCGCTTGCCGAAAAAATAAGGGGTCTCCATCCGGCTATACCCATCATATTCGTGACGGCCCGAACGATGAAAGCCGATAAAATCAAAGGGTTTCAATTGGGAGTCGACGACTATATCACCAAACCATTCGACGAAGAAGAGCTTAGCTGCCGTATCCGGGCCATTATGGGCCGTGTGCAGCGTATGGCCGATGAAACGCCTGCTCTTGTCCAAACCGAATTGTTATCCATTGGCAGTTATGTTTTCGACTTTGCCAATCAATTGCTCACTATCGAGAACGAAGCCCGTAGGTTAACCCAAAAAGAGAGCGAGGTACTGCGTTTTCTCTGTTTGTCGAAAAACAGCATCGTCAAGCGCGACGATTTACTGATGGCCGTTTGGGGCAACAACAACTATTTTAATGGCCGCAGCCTCGATGTTTTTATCACGAAACTAAGGAAATACCTTCAATCCGATCCTTTGGTTACCATCGAAAATATACCCAAGGTTGGGTTTGTATTGAACGGATAAATGGTTAGTGGTCAGCAGGCAGTTTGTCTAAAGTCAAATGCGTTGATACCTAATCGTTATTCCGTTACCTTCTCCGTCTCTTCCACCAAATAATGGTTCCGGTAACCGGCAGACTGGCAATCATCAGGCTTATCAGAAATGCAAAAATCTTGCCCGGAAGCCCCAGTACCGAACCCGTATGAATATCATAATTCATCCGCATCAGTTTATCGGCAAAACCAGCATTTTGTAACTTCCCGTAGAGGTTGTCCACTTCAATCTCTTTTAAGCTATACTGGTCGAAATAACGATAATCGGTTTTCCAGTAGGTGCCTTCCTGCAAGCCCACATTTACAGCAATGGCCGAGCTATCGGTTTCAGGCGGATGGAGTTCGAAGGATGCAGCATCCTGATATTCGTCCAGAAGCTTCAGCCAGACCTTATCGATAGCTTTTACCGAGTCGGTTTCTACAGGCGATGTATCAGATTTAGAAACAACAGCCTGATATTGCAGCGACTTTTTTCCTCCGGCCACCTTATAATACGATTGGGCAAACCATTGAAAACCCCAAACCAGTCCGGTAACCGCAAATATCAACCCAAAAATCAAGGTATAGAAGCCAACAATATTATGCAGGTCGAAATTGATTTTGGGCCACCTTTCCCCTTTCTTCCATCTGAACCAAAAACGCTGACGGGCCACTTTCCGATTCTTAGGCCACCAGAGAAAAAGCCCTGTTATCACGATAATCAGAAAGACCAGCGTCGCCGATGCCACCATTGGCTGACCAATCTTCGGCGGAAGCCAGAGATAAAAGTGGCCTTTCAATATAAAACGGAAGAAACCTTTCTCGTTGTCGTTGATTTTCAACACTTCGCCGGTGTATGGATTCAAGTAAACCGTGTAGTAATAGGTTGGATTATAGTGGTAGAATATGGCTTCGGCTGCCCGGTCGCGCGCACCGTAGCGAATCGAATGGAGTTGTTTTTCGGGCAGGGCGTGGCGGGCATTGTTTTCGAGCAGCGAAGGTTGGGCGAAACTACGATTTTCGGTTTCGACAAAACGAAACGGCTGTGTCAAGTCCTGTATCTCGGACTGAAAAGCATAGAGGCAACCGGTGATGGCTATCACAAAAACCAATAGCCCGGACGGAAGTCCGAGCCAGAGGTGCAATTGGTGAAAAACTTTCTTAACAACCATAAAGTAACAACATTATCAGAATCTGTACGTAATATTCAAACGAGAGTTAATCAACGGCTCCGATTGCCAGTAGTAAAAGCCCCCCCAATTGTAGTAAGCTCCCGAGTAGAGGTATTTACTGGTGATATTGTTCACATTCAATGCGATGGTAAATTTATTCAACTGATACGAAACAGCCCCGTCGAGGCGGAAATAATCAGGCAAATCCTGCTGGGTCCCATCGAAGACATACCACGAAGTGCGGCCGCCCTGGTATTGTGCCCCCAGCGACAGGCCAATCCCTTTTAATGCAGTTTTCGAGAAACGGTAGGTCAGCCAGCCGTTGGCAATGTGGGTGCTGATACCCGGAATGGTCACATCGACCTTTGCCGGATCGGTATCTTTGGTCACCACACCGTCAGTATAGGCATAGTTGGCCGTCAGGTTTAGTTGGTCAGTAATCTGTCCGCGGATATCGAACTCGATGCCTTTGGTTACCGTCTGTCCCAACTGAACGGAGAAATTGAAGTTATCGGGGTCGGCTGTCAATACGTTGTTTTTGGTGATTCGGTAAGCCGAGAGCGATGTTACCCAGTTGCCGCCCAGCCATTCGCGTTTCAGTCCCAGTTCGACATTGTCGCCGGTAACCGGTTTAAAGCTATTGCCATCGATATCGGCACCGGCCTGTGGCACGAATGCCTGATCGTAAACGGCATAGGCCGAAGTGTTTTTATCGGGCATCCAGGTTAACCCCAAACGTGGGGTGAATTTCGATGCCTCGATGCTTCCCGAATAGGGGTCGAGATCGGTAGCGGTAGTATAGCGGCCGGCCAGGGTGAAGCGCAATTTCTCACGGAAGAGCGAAACCTCATCCTGGGCATAGTAACCCATATACGATTGGCGATAATGGACACCACGCTGGCGCAAACTTAGCGAGCGGTCGAAAACAGGATATTGTGAGGCTGCCACCTGACCGTAAACCGGATTGTAGATGTTCAACCCAGGCAATGCCCCACCTTGCATCCAGTCGTGATAGAACGATTTGTCGCCCATATCGATACCGGCCAAAATGCGGTGTTTCACGGTACCGGTATAAATATCGCCGTTAACAAAGAACTGGCCGACCTTGCTTCCCCCTTCGTAATCCCAGATGGTAGTGCCACGCTGCAAGGTATCTTTATTGGCAGAGAAGCCGCTTGGCCACAGACTTTGACCAATCTGACGCGAGGTGATATAGGCCAGCTGACCGGTAAAACGCCAGTTGTCGTCGAAATGGTGGACCATCGTTACAAATGCAGAGTTCTCGGTCAGTTTGGTGGGCTCCATATTGGCTTCGGCAGTGGTAAAGTCGACCGGCAAATCGCCATAACCTTTGGCCGAAAAGGAGTAGTTCGACCCAATAATCGACATCTGATTGTACTGGTAGGTATATTCGGCCGTCAGCGACGTGCGGTCGCTCATCTGGTATTTGATAACCGGCGCTACCGACACACGGTTGTTGAACTCAAAATCGCGGTGTGAACCTTTCGACTGGCCCAAAATATTTAACCGGTAGAGCAGTTTCCCCGCCTTATCGAGTTGACCATCGAGATCCAATGTACCGCGGTAGGTGTTAAAACTTCCCACCGTCATTCCGGCTTCACCTTTTGTTATCCCGGTAGGTTTTTTGGTCACCACGTTGTAAAAACCACTGGGTTCGCCATTGGCCAGCATAAACCCGGCAGGCCCTTTCACGAATTCAATTCGTTCGACCATGCTCATATCTTCGGGTTGCGGACTCCATAGCATGGTCACATTCATTCCGTTACGGAAGGCCGCAATTTGCGAACCACGCATATAAATCAACGCGTAGTTGTCCCAGTGCTCCATACGACGGGCGCCGCTCACGTTACGCGTAACCCCTTCAAGCATATCGAAGATTTGCTGGTCCTGCAACACCTGCTTTGTAACCACCTGAATATTTTGCGGAATCTCGACCATCGGGGTTTTCAAACGGAGCGATATGGATGGATAGTCGGCCACATAACGGCTCGGATTGGCGGTTACCACCACCTCGGAGAGCTCTTCGCTGTTTTCGGCCAACACAAAGTTGACCACTGCCGTTTTCTGCGACTCGACCGTCACACTTTTGGTTTGCGATTCGAGGCCGACAAAACTGGCCTTGATTTGGTATGAACCAACTTTAACATCATCAATCTGATAGTTGCCTTTGGCATCGACCATTGCCCCTTTTGAGCTTCCCGAAACAATCAGGTTGACAAACTCGGCCGGTTGCCCGTCTTTCGTGGTAACCGTACCGGCTATTTTGCCGGTTTGGGCATAGGCCGCAATGGTAAAGAACTGAAGTAAGAGTATAACTAATTTTCGCATGGGTAATATCATTTGTTACGGCGGCAAAATTAGGCCGACGCCCATACGGGGGCAATCCCAAGATATTGGGAAATGATGAAGTGCGGGTCATTATTAATGGGGATAGGCAGAGCTTATATCGGTTTCACCCGTGGGTGAAACCGATATAAAAAGATTAGTAGGCCACGTAAACGAAACCTTTCAGGTAACGGTTGGTGCCGCCCAGATGCAGGACATAGTAGTAGGTTCCGGTAGGTACAAGGGTGCCGTCCGGGATGCGGCTGCCCAGTGTACGGCCATCCCAGTCGTTCTGATAGTCGTCGCTGTGATAGACCAACTGGCCTGAACGGGTATAAATCGAGATCTCTGAATTCTTGTATTCATCGAGGCCACGGATTTCGAAGATATCATTTTCGCTGTCGCCGTTGGGCGAGATAGCTTCGGGTACCCAAATTGGGCCATCATAAAGGTCGATGGTCACCACAGCGGTATCGCAAACTGCATTCGGCGTACCTGCCGGGAAGAGCGGATGACAAATACGATAAGTGAAGTTATCGCGACCTGACAGCCTTACCTTAGGCACATAACTGATAGTGCCGTTGCTATTGTTTACAATCGCATCGCCCATTCGTGGTGCCTGCATAATTTCAGGAATCAGCGAACTAATATCGAGTGCCAAATCGCTGCTATGGTCATTGCGCAGTACGGTAATTTGCACCTCTTCGACCCACGAAGTACGGGCGTAATCATCCTCAGCTGTGATAGTAACAAAATTCGGGTCATCCAACGAAGTTACCTCAATGGTCACCGATGATTCGCAACCAAATTTATCCATAACGGTCAATGTATAGTGGCCGATACGCGAGATGGTAATCACCGCATTATTCGGCGAACTGGTAATACGGCCGTCAATAGTACTCCACAGGTAGCTAAGTTGAGTACCTGTTGAAAGCGTACCATCCAACCTTGTTTCGGTATTGGAAACTGTCCGTCCATGTTGTTCAGCAACGGCTTTAGGCATATCATTAAACTGTATCGTACCATAAGCAACAGAGCGCTCTTTGGTTATGGTATCCTGTACAGCAACAAATACCCTGAAGGAGAATGGCAGCGGACCAGTATAGGCATCCGACAGATACATCCGGGTAATAGAGTCGCTCGGGTTCTCAATAATCAAGCCGGGAGGCAACGGATCGGCATCCCAGAAATAGGTCAGATCTTGTCCCTGCGATTTCGAGGCGTCGAGGGTAACAATATTACAGCGGCCAACAATGGCATCGAGCGCAGCAACTACTTTTAACCGGCCTTCTTCCACCTTAATCTTGCCGACCTTTAAGTTCATACAGCCATTGGAGTTGAATGCCGTTACCGAGAAGAAATATTCGCCTGCTTTACGCCACAATACCGGGACCGATGCCCCCTCGTTACCGGCCAGGAATTCTGCTTCATTTTTGGAGGCCTCTTTCTGGTCGTTCCAGTCATCCCATACCTTCCAGTAGTAGGTATCGCCAGGTTGCTGCACCACCGAGAGATTAAAGATATCGCCCTCTTTCACAGTAAGGCCAGTCTGTCCGGCGGCAGAAACCACCAGCAGCCATACCGGCAAAAGTGCCAGCAATAACCTTCTGTATGTAGCGAATAACTTCATTTTCTCTTATATCGTATTAAGACACAAATATCAAGTATCAAGAGTTCAGACAGTGCTTTCCATTCATCACTTATCACTCATCATTTATCATTTCCAAAAGAACTCGTACTAAGTTACATCGAAACAGCCAATCGTACCGATCGACAACGGCACCCGGTCAACTATTTTTCAACAACTTATCTATTTTCATCACAACTCTATTATTTTATTCATTCTCAAATCATTAAAAAAAACAGACATTACTAGTTTTTCACTTTATGAACTGATATACCTCTCCCATCGACCCAACCGACTGATTTTGCACGTTTTTCCCATTGGGGTAAAACCTCCCCTTTCCCGGGAAAACCGGACCATCGAGCCGAGCGGGTGCACCTCTTCCATTGAGCTGTTTTAACGCTTTTGACCATAGGCATACCACGTTAAACAGCGTTGTGAGAACGCACTCTGTTCATATTTTATATATCAATCAACGCCGATGCAAGCTGAACCCGGCCTCAAACCAGTCTACTGACATTTTTGCACATCCTATGCTGAAAAACGCACAGGTAGCCTCGTTTAATCGCCATATCGCCGCCCCGTCGCCTTTTCGACTGACTACTTTGTATCTCCTCTGCTCTCACTGTCGAAAAATTCCGTACAACTACCGCAGATAGATGACAATGCAGACCTTCCGCCTTCAGGGCAAATCAGGAGCCTTTTTGCATCGTTATTTACATCATACTCTCATTCAATTTCAATCGTTACACTACCAATTGGTATTAAGACCCAACTCTTGCCACCTTACCCCCCACTTTTCGGTAGAGCCAAGATGGGGACTTGATTCCCATACCTCGCCCATGCCGCCCGAAGAGCGCCTTTGCAGAGGTACGAATACCCTATCATTCCATTTTTATATAAAGCCGACAGACACATCAACTTATGTTTTGTATTTACGGCAAACGATTACAACGGTTTTGTTCCCAACCAAGCCACCATCGGCCACCCTTCTGTAAAAGGGGCATTTAGCGGCCGGCACGAAACCCGACAGATAAGAACGCCTTAGGGAAAACTCCCTGTCTGCAGACAAACTGCAGGATGTATTGCTTTTAAAATCAAATTTGCACCCGAAAGAACAAATCCCCCCTTTCCGCCATCTGGCGGATTCCCCCTTTTCACAAAGGGGGACGAACCTAAGAGCTGTTCCAACTCCCCCTTTCCTCCGATAGCTATCGGGTGGGGGCAAGTGGGATTTATCTCCTTCCCTTTATCGGGGAAGCGTGCTTTTCCCTTACTTATTCATA